>JABDKS010000567.1 GCA_013002105.1 Pirellulaceae bacterium
GCGGTTTTGATTCACCGGAGTACTTGAGTATCGGGTCGGCTCACGAAAACGATACCCGGCCGGATCGGCAATCAATGGCGACGGACCTAGTTGGCGAGTCCGATTCAAATCGACTGAGCCCGATCGCGTCGCCCGTGGCACCACTTGGCCTGGAACCACCGAATGGGGCACGCCTATCTCTGGGTTTCTCTGTGGCACCGACAACGGCGGCACGGAAAGCTCAGGTATGATCTGCCGCGGCACCGACAGTGGCGGAATAATCTGTGGTGTCACCGCGCTCTCGGGAATCGCCACTTGCGGTGGATTCAGTTCCATTGAGTTGCTTTGTGGTGCGGGCAGGTAGGGCTGCCCGACTGGTGGAAAGCTTTCGTAACGTGGTTGCGAACCGTAGCGTGGTTGCGTGTAGGGTTGCCCAACGTAGGGTACCGTCTCCAGCGGATACAAACTGCACCGATAACTCTCACGTGGGCAATCGAAATCGTTCTGCCAGGATGTTTCGACAGGGAATCGCTCGCGATAGCGCACCTCGGGCGTTTGGACGATCGCGGTGGGTGCCGTCGACAGACACGACATCTCAGTAGCGATCTGGGCGTAAGCGTACGTCACGGCCTGCCAGTGGTAAACGATCACGGGGTTGGTTGGGTAACAGGCCCGATCAAAAATTGCACGTTCGACGATTCCCTGCAGCGCCGTCACCTCGCGCCATGCTGGCAGTAATCGATCGACCCGGTCAGGGTTTCGGGCAGCTGATCGCAAAACGCTCGTTGCGTCTTCGAGATCATCGACCAAACGGACATCTGCACGATCAAAGGAACGTGCGCGGATGACTTGCCGTTCAAATTCGACGACCGCATCGCGGTACATGTCGGCGGCTTGATAAAGTGGCGATCGATGAGAAGCGTTGGCCGTGATCGGAATCATGGCGGCGGCAAAAGCGATCAACATAGCGGGCAGTTTCTGAAACATCCCGGGTCTCCTGAGAAGGGGCATAATGGCAATGCGACTCTGTTGCGGCCAGAGCCGACAGGTAACCATCCGCAGCAATCGTGCCAGCACCGGATTGCATGGCTGATGGGATGGCTAAACTGTTTGGAGATAACGACTTAGGGAGGTGGTCCCGAAAAGCCCTTTGGCGTCAGAAGCGTCATCAAAGTGATTTTGGTTGTGATCAAACCGAGTTGGAGGCAGACCTGTCTTGCCTTGCTGTGACGCGAATTTGTATACCAACGTGTTGCTTGTCGATTCGTCGCCCCGCTACGATCACAAGCTTGGACGAAATCAACCCAGGAATCTTCCACCCGAAAGGACTCGGACGGTGATTCAATTAAGCAAATTGGCCCAGCTGGTCGGCGGCACGGTGATCGGTGACGACACCACAACCTGCCTGGGTGCAAACCCTCCCGGCGTTGCCACCGGCACCGACATCACGATGCTGGCTGACCCATCGCAAGCATCGACATTATTGCAATCACAGGCAGTCGCGGTCGTCACGACCAAGGTGATCGATTCGGACGACCGGCCCCAACTGATCGTCGAAGATCCCCATGACGCGTTCGCAGCGATTGTCTCGCATTTTCGACCGCCGATCCAAACGACGATCCCCGGTGTGGGAGTTGATTCGTCGGCCAACATCGCGCCATCGGCCAAGATTCATCCGACGGTGACCATTGGGGCTGGTGTGGTGATCGGCGAACGTTCGGTGATCATGCCCGGGGTTGTCATTCTGCCACACAGCAAAATCGGCAACGACTGTGTGTTGCATGCCAATGTGACGTTGTATGAGTACAGCCAACTGGGCGACCGAGTTGTGCTGCATGCCAATACAACGATCGGTGCTCATGGATTCGGATACCGACAAAAGAATGGACGTCATGTACCCACGGCGCAACTGGGATACGTGTCGATCGAATCAGATGTCGAAACCGGGGCCGGCGTGACCATTGACCGAGGAACCTACGGTGTCACACGTATCGGTGAAGGCACCAAGATCGACAACCAAGTCCAAGTCGCGCACAACTGCAATATCGGTCGTCACAATTTGTTGTGTAGCCAAGTTGGAATCGCGGGCAGTTGTACGACAGGCGATTACGTCATCTTGGCGGGTCAGGTGGGTGTCAAAGACCATATTCAGATCGCTGACAAAGCGATCATTTGCGCGCAGTCAGGGATCATGCACGATTGCGACGCCGGGGAAACGTACATGGGTTCGCCCGCGATCGCGCTCCGCGACCAAATGACAATCTATGCGATCGAAAGGCGTTTGCCCGAGATGCGACGCGAGCTCAAAGCATTGCGTCGTGAAATGGACGCACTCAGTGCGTCTCATGACGACGATGCGGCGAATGAAACGAAACGGGCAGCCTAGAGCTGGGCGCAAACGACCAAACGGATGGAATGCCTTTGCTCCGTTGCCGTGTTGACATTCTCGGCAGCGAACCGCGGCGCAAATTTGACGAGTCAAGCAGATATGACCACACCTCCGCAGCTCTCAGGTCCTCCCGTCGGAATCGTTGCCGGATGGGGAAGCTTTCCGGTGGAGGTCGCCCAGCAGATTGTCAGCGACGGTCGGAGCGTTTGTTGCGTGGCGATTTCCGGGCACGCCAGCGAGGAATTGGAGTCGATTTGCAGTAATGTCAAATGGATGGGTGTCGGAAAAATTGGTGGTCACATTCGCTACTTCCGCAGCCGGGGCGTCCAGCAGGTCACGATGGCGGGCAAGTTGTTCAAAGCAGATATCCTGTTCAAGGGTTCGATCTGGCTACAACACTTTCCCGATCTGACCGCGATTCGAACGTTCGGGCCGCATCTATTTGGTCGCAAGCGTGACGCTCGCGATGACAACTTACTCTTGGCTGTGACGCAGGCTTATTCTGCTGGGAACATGGAAGTCTGCGCCGCAACCGACTTTGCTCCGGAGCTACTGGTGAACCAAGGACTACTTGTGGGACGCGGTCCCGATTCGAAACTGCGATCGGACATTCAACGTGGTTGGCAAATCGCCAAGCAAATGGGCGGCCTGGACATCGGACAAACGATTACGATCAAGGACGGTACCGTCATCGCCGTGGAAGCAATCGAAGGCACAGACGCTTGTATCGAACGAACCGGACAATTGTGTCGCCGTGGAGGTTGGACGTTGGTGAAAGTCAGCAAACCAAACCAAGACATGCGATTCGACGTGCCAACGATCGGCCCGCAAACAATCCAACGCGTTCGTGATGCGGGTGGTAAGGCAATCGCGATCGAAGCCGACATGACGATCTTGGTCGAGCGAGAACGAACGCTGGAACTGGCCCGTCGGGCAGGGATTACAATTGTCGCGATGAATGCAACGCAGATGGACGCGTCGCAGACTTCATCGCAAGCAGTGGCCTAACCGCGAACCGATCGCGCAGCCAACCTATCGCGCAGCCAACCGATCGGGCAGCCAAGCTATCGCGCAGCCAACCTATCGGGCAGTGATCCCTACAGAGCAGTGATCCCTACAGAGCAGTGATCCCAACGAGGCAGCGATCCCTGTTGGGTGTCCTGCCTGCAGGCAGTCAACAAATTTGCCTCCCATGAATCAATCAACCGCTGTCGCGATCACGCATCCACCGGCCAAGGTGAATTTGTTTCTGGAGTTGTTGGCAAAACGCGAAGACGGATTTCACGAAATCGACACCGTCATGGTTCCGGTCGACTTACGCGATGAAATGCGATTGTCCCGCCAGGATCCGCAGGCAGTCGATTTAACCGTGCGGTGGCTGCCGTCGGCGGAAATCATCGCACGACGATTGGGAATCGAAAACGACCCCAAAAATTCTTCCCAGTTGCTGCATGTTCCCGAAAGTGACGCAAATCTGGTGCATCGCGCCCTGACCGCGTTTCGGGATCGTTTTGACATCACCGACGGGTTTGTGTGTCAATTGCGCAAACGCATTCCCGCCGGCGCAGGCTTGGGAGGTGCTAGTAGCGACGCGGCATCAGCGCTCTTATGCGCAGCGGAATTGTGTGATATTCCGCAAAACAGCGATGATTTGGTGCGGATCGCCGAATCCATCGGCAGTGATGTCCCGTTCTTTTTGGGCGATCAGGACGACGTCAGTGCGAAGTTGGGTGGGGCCAGTGCGACGTTGAGCGGGGCCAGGGCCGAAGGACGAGGTGAAAAGATTCAGGGGGTGAATGTTGGTTCACCCATGTTCTTTGTGATCGTTTTCCCAAGTGCATCACTCTCGACCGCCGCCGTCTATTCTCAGGCGAAAATTCCCGACCAATCGCGGTCCGCCACGGGGATGCTTGACGCGCTGGCGACAGGCAATATTCCGCAAATTCAAAGCGAAATGATGAATCGCTTGTCCGAACCAGCGAAAAAAATTCTGCCCCGAATCAATGAAATACTCGAATCCATGTGGCGGTCTGGTTTGCAAGCGTGTCAATTAACAGGGAGCGGGTCGGCATGTTTTGCCGTCACGGACACCATGATGAAGGCACAACAAGGAGCGCATCAACTCCAGTCGATGCTTGAACCTGGGGCGTTGATCTTCACTGTACAGTCAACCACCGTACCTTCGCGTGTGTTGATCCAACCGGCTTGATTGCAAACGTGACCAAGCGGTCGACTGAAGATTTGGATGATGGTGAAGGCGGGTTGGAAGTCGATACCTGAGGAAAAGCTACCACGAGAACAGCTACCACGAGAACGATGAGACTACGCGGCTGGTTGCATCGAGCAGGTCGACATTTGTAATTCGACCAGGAACCGATGCAACGGAGGAATGTTCGCCGGATAGGGAGAGTCGGACGATGGAAATCACTGAGATTCGCATCAAGCTGATGGAGTCATCCGAAGATCGGCTTCGAGCCTTTTGCTCGATCACCATCGATGAGTGCTTTGTCATTCGCGATCTGAAAATCATCGATGGAACCAACGGCCCCTTTGTCGCGATGCCCAGTCGCAAATTGTCAGGGCATTGCCAGCGCTGCAACCACAAAAACCATCTGCGTGCCAGCTATTGCAACCATTGCGGTGCGAAGCTGCAATTCGATGGAAGCGGTGATTACGATTCACCACAAAAGCTCTACGCCGACGTTGCCCACCCCATCAACAGCGACTGTCGCGAAATGATTCAAAACGCGGTCATCGAGGAGTTCGAGGCGGAGCTACAACGTTCTAACGAGCCGGGATATCGATCGCGATACGACGATGATTTCGAGTACGCCCCGGACGCTTCCAAATCCACTTCTGGCAAATCCCCATCTGGCAAGTCCCCGTCCCGTCGATTCTCGTCCGGCAAATCTGCCGGCGGTCAATCCGCAGCAGCTAAGTCGTCCGCTGCAAAATCACCCGGTGGTGATGGTGGCAGCGGTTCGTCGCAAACCAGCACCGGGGGCAAAGTACCACGACCGAAATTTTTGGATCGCGACGACCGTCCACGATCGCCTGCCGATTCGTCCGAAGACGACGATGACGGATTTGGAGCGGGCGTGTTCTAAGCGCGTTTGCGTGCGGAACGATATGCAACTTTGACGCAGCAACTTGGATGCAGCGACTTTGACGCGGCAACTTTGACGTGGGGGCTTTGACCGATCGACCAACCGGTCGCTTGAACCGCGAAATTTCTGTCCGACGAGATCCATCGTTGGGAGGTCGGATAGCTCAGTCGGATTCACGGTCAACCAATTGACGGTAAACTACGTGCACTGCTATCAGTCCCATTGCTGTCGTCGTTTCCATGAACCAACCTGACACTGATCCACGCGGCTCCGTTGCTGCTTCGCCGTCGTCACCATCGCAGACTCGCGCCGCCGCCCGTCCCCGGTTTCAGATGAGCATTGGATTCATGCTGTTGTTGATGGTCGTGTTTGCCGTTATGTCGGCCGGTCTTTTCTATGCATCGCGTGTCCCGATGATTCGAAACGAGATCAGTGTCTTGTTCTACGGCAAGTCGGCTGGCTCAGCCGAAGACATTGGTCGAACGGCGCACAAAGCGTTCATCATGTTTACCTTTGTATCGCCACTGTTGTTGGCTGCCGTTTTGTCGACCGGTATGTCGATTCTGCGTTGGCTTGAACGGCGAAAATGAAATCAGCGCATAGAGATACGTTGCCCATCGATAGGGTGATCGATGCGCTCGGGCCGATTTCGTTGTCGCCAAGCGACGTCAAGTTATTCGTCGATGCGATGAATCGCCGGTATCGCAGTAGCCTCCGTCGTCGTCGCGATATCGATCCTGCCGCTTTGCCGTTTGATTGCGAGCCGATTGACTGGTATTCACTTGGACATCGTGTCACTGCTGCAGACGTCAGGCCATCGCGTCACCTTGCGTACGCCTGTGGTGACTATTATCTGCAAGACGCCGGATCCATGTTGGCTTTGGCCGCATGCGATGCCGATCAAAACGATTTCGACGGCGATCAATTGATTTGCGATCTTTGTGCCGCACCTGGCGGCAAGGCAAGCGGGTTGTTAGAAGCGATCGGATCGCGTGGGTTCCTACTAGCAAACGAGCCAATCCGGTCGCGGATCGCACCATTGGCTTTTAATCTGGCGCGTACAAGATCAGATCGATTTGCAATTTCTTGCATGGATAGCGAGCAGCTAGCCGATACGCTTGGCGGCGTTTTCGATCTGGTTGTCGTGGATGCACCCTGCAGTGGTCAGGCACTCATGGGCAAAGGCAAACAGACAGTTTCGGCGTTGTCTCCTAAACAAATTCAACACAGCGCGGCGAGGCAACGACGCATCCTTGCCGCCGCGATACGCCTCCTGCGTCCTGGCGGCAGACTGGTCTACAGCACCTGCACGTTCGCCCACGCCGAAAACGAAGCGCAGATCGATCACCTTGTGAGTGAAAACTTGGCTCAGCCATCGCCGGTCCAACGTCTTGATACGTACGCATCGGGCGAGAGCACGTATCGAATCTGGCCGCATCAATCTGCCTGTGCCGGTAGCTTTGCCGCGTCGGTGCGAACGACCGGTGATGTGGATCCGCAGTCGGGCTGGAAATCGAAAATTCGTGATCGAAAACGTCAACGCGATCAACCTCTGCCCTTCGATTGGGGGCAGTGGTACGAAGGCTGTATCGAATCCGAAACCACGCGATGCAAGGTCACCGACGCAGTGGTTTACGCCTGGCCAGCAGATGCCCCATTGTGGGTCGAAGAGGTAGCGGTAGCGGGCCCCGAGGTCGCCTATCGGACAGGGCAGACTTGGAAACCGTCGCATGCCGGTGCTTTGCGTCAATCCAGCGCGTTGTGTCAATCCGGTGCTTTGCGTCAATCCGGTTGGGGCGTCGCCAAGAGATCGCTGAACGCGGATACCCAGTCGGCCAAAGCGTTTTTGGCGGGAGCACCGATCACTTGTGATCAAACTGGCTGGCTGGTCGTTCGATACCAGAGTAAGCCCTTGGGCTGGATCAAAGCAAGCCAAGGTGTTGGTAAGAACCAATTGCCGACCGCCGCTCGGTTCGCAGGCGAATTGACATCTTGATCAATCAGTTTTCGGATCGTCTATCGGCACGTCTGCCATTCTTTTACGGCTACGTGATGATCCCCGTAGCAATGCTGATTCAGATTTGCACCAGCCCCGGCCAGACATTTGCTGTCAGCGCCTTTACGCCCGCACTTCGCGAGTCACTGCAGCTGAGTGACAGTCGATTTTCGTTCGCCTACATGGTGGGCACGTTTCTGGCAGCATTTCCACTTTCAGTTATTGGACCGCTGGCTGATCGTTGGGGAAATCGAGTCGTGACGTTTGTGGTTTCACTGTCGCTTGCGTTGACATGTTGGCTTGCATCGCATGTGTCGGGATTCGTTTCGCTATTGATTGTCTTTTTCTTGCTGCGGTTTCTCGGTCAGGGATCGATGTCGCTGCTGGGCGGCAACGCGATCGCGATGTGGTTTCGCACACGGATTGGTCGTGTATCGGCGGCCATGAGTGTTGGCGGCGCGATCGCGTTCGCGTGGGTTCCCCAGTGGATCAGTACATCGATCTCAATACGAGGATGGCGAGCAACGTATCAAGCATTGGCCATCGTCGTCGTCGTGGCAATGTTGCCCACCTTGATCTTTTTGTTTCGCAATCGACCCGAAGATCTCGGTCAGCATGTCGATGGGATCGATAGGGTGGATCAGGACGATTGCGGACAACCGGTCGTGACCGTTGTCGACAACGAACCTCGCTACACACTTCGCCAGGCCATGCGTCATCACAGTTTCTACTTACTGGGACTGATCAATTGTTTTTGGGCTCTGACCGGGACGGGGATCGTGTTTTATCTATTCACGTTATGCGAAGATCGTGGTCTCGCGTCACGCGTCCCAGCGGATCTGTTCAAGACCCTTGGGTTTTCGATGTTGGCGCTGCAGTTGATTGGAGGTGTGTTGGCCGATGCACTGCCGCTCAATCGGCTACTAGGTGTCGGCACGACGCTGTTGTGCATCGGCCTGGGTTTTGCGTGGCTGGGCGACACGACGCCGATGATGCATGGATTCGCGTTTTTCTTTGGTGGTGGCCAGGGGCTTTTGCTGGCGGTCGGATCCGTTGTCTGGGTGCGTTACTACGGCCGGATCCATCTGGGGAGTATTCGCGGTGCTGTTTGGAGTTTGACGGTCGCCGGCAGCGGTTGTGGACCCTTGGCAATGGGGTTGATCCGTGATCGCTATTTGGTGTTTGATCACGCCCTGGGGATCTTTTTTGCCATCATGTCGGTATTGGCGGCTTTATCGTGGTTTGCGACCGCTCCGCGCGGGAATCCATGATTTTTTGTGCCGTATCGCCCCAATGCCCCACGATTGAGGAGCGTTGAATCAGGGCACATGACCGGAAAAGGATGTAAAACGCGTCAAAATCGGAACAATAATGACGCGATCCGAGTAAGAAAAGTTGACCCCTGTCGCTCGATTGGCCACGATCGATGCAAAAGGTTGAGATTGTCCTGAATAGGCGTTCGCGACGATAGTCATATGTCGTAGGACTCTAATGG
>JABDKS010000578.1 GCA_013002105.1 Pirellulaceae bacterium
TTTGGGACCGGCGCTGCGATCGTGTTCAAGGGAAGTGGGTTTTACCAAACGGATTACCGCAGCGAAGGCTACAAGAAGGCAGCCAAGAAGGATAGCGAGTCCAGCAAGAGCAGTGCTGACAGCAGCAAATCCGACAGCAGCAACACTGGTGGCGGTAAAACCGAAAGCAAGAAGACCGAGACGAAGTCGTCCGAGTCAAGCAGCAAGAAAAAGTCCACTGATTAGCAGTTCCGTCGGGCCCGTCGCCGGATACTGCGCTGGGTTGGATGGTTCTACGGCTTCATTGCCAGCAGGTTCGATCCGCTTTACGACGCCCAGGCCGCGTGCATGAAGTGTTGTTGCCAATGCACCAAGGCAAGTGAGCAACAAGGCCGGTGAAGATAGTTTTGTCGATCCATATGTCCCCACGCTCCTAAGTAACATGCCCCACGTTCGATCACCGTTTCGCTTGGACACACAACGCAGTGCTGTGTTGGTGATTGATTTGCAAGAAAAACTTGCGCCGCTGATTGAGGCGTCCGATTCGATCGCAAGGCAGATCAATCGCTTGCTGGACGCGGCAGAAATTCTGGACGTGCCCACCGCGGCTACTGTTCAGTATCCCAAAGGTCTTGGACCCTTGGTCGACGTGTTATCCGGGCGTTTCGAGGCACCCGAAGAGAAACTGGATTTCAGTGCTGCGGTTTGTCGCGAGTCGTTGGATCGTTGGGCCCGTGACGGTCGCGACCAGATCGTCATCGTCGGCATCGAAACGCACGTTTGCGTGCAGCAGACCGTGTTGGATTTACTGGCCGAAGGACAACGGCCTTTTGTGGTTGTCGACGCGGTGGCAGCACGCGGCCAACAGGATCATGTGGTGGCACTGGGCCGCATGGATTCACTGGGCGCGACGCTGACGACGGTCGAGGCCTGCTTGTTTGAATGGCTTGCGACAGCCGATCGGTCCGAGTTCAAAGCGGTCAGCAAACTGATCCAACAATAAACATCAAACGGGTTGCCCGACTTTTGCAGCCGTCTCAATCAGATGTTTTTCGAATCGCCGCCATTTTTCGACCGACGATGAATACATCGGTTGGCGAACCTGCCATTTGCTGGGCGTGTGTACCAGGCGTTCATTTTGGTGGAAACGCAGACATTGGTCTTCCCAGTTGAGTCCACAATGTTCGATCAACTCCCTTGAGTGTTTCAGCGGGTCGGTGACCATCTGTTCGTAATCAACATCATGGATCTTGATCGGCAGCACGTTGGTCCAATGTTCCATCAAGTGTTGATATTGGTGGTAATAGTCGACGAGTTGATAGAGGTCACAAAACGGTGCGTTCAGATTTTGACAGTAGCTGGAGACGAACACATCCATTGGGTTGCGGCGGCAATGAATGATCGTCGCGTTGGGGAACATGGTTGCGATCAGACCCAGGTGCATGAAGTTAGTCGGCATTTTGTCGGTCACGCGAGACTCGGACCGTCGATGCCCGTTGAGTTGTGCCAGGTAGTGATTGGCGTGAATTTGCACCTGTTCCGCATTCAGCGAGTCAAGGACTCGCGGGTAGAGGCTTGGATCGGGGGCGATGGGCGTCGCGCGGTCCTGACCAGGGATCATGGGTGGGCGTTGCGAATGCAGGTGTCGGGCGACGATCTCATGTCGTATTTGTTCGATCCAATTCAGTTCACCCGCACCGGCAACCTCGCTGTGGCTGCTTAATATTTGCTCTGTCAGCGTTGTCCCCGATCGCGGCATCCCGATGATAAAGATCGGTGTTGCCGTGGGATTTCCCAGATGCGAGTGACTTGCGAACCATTGGCGTGTAAAGAATTGCTGTGAATCGGCGGCCAGCCTTTCCAACGGTGCACCGTGGTTGGCGGTCGTTCGCTTTCGCGTCTGGCCGGATCGCGAATGACCTGGTTTCAATTCGTTGGCTTGGCTGTAATGAATCCATGCTTCGTCGAAACATCCGGTATCGTCCAGGACCTTTGCCAAAGCAAAGTGCAGATGGGTGCGTTCGCGGGGACCCCGATCGGAGTTTTCCAGCAGTCCGGTCAGTTGGGCAGCGTATCGCTGCGATGCTGGGCCCGCCGCAAACCGTTTCGCTCGTGAATAGCGAAAATGCGTCGAGGCACGTTGTGGATCGATCGAAAGGGAACATTCGAATTGAGCGATGGCTTCGGTCATGTTGCCGCAGTCGACGTTCGCGCTGGCCAGATAAGTGATGGCGGTGGCGGACGTCGGGTCCTGCTGGACGGCGCGCTCGAAGGACGACTTTGCATCGTGAAACAGACCCATCCGTTGTTGCAGGAGTCCTTGGGCAACAAGCGTTCGGGACATCGGTTGGGCGGCATTGGCGGTCAGGTAGCACTGCAAGGCTTCTTGCATCAATCGTCGCTGCGATCGATGTTTCTTTTTGCGTTTCATCAGAATCGCACGTCGCTTGAGCAACTTTGCCAGGGCGAGATTCAATTTGGCGCTACGTTGGTCGCGAAAGAGGCAGACACGGAGCGTATGAATGGCATCTTGCAGCTTGCGATTCTTTGCATGCAGTCGCGATAGGGCGAGGGCGGATTGGTGACGGTCGTCGTCAAATACGATCGCTCGTTCGTAATATCCGATCGCCTGATCCGTCTGACCGTCGCGCTGGGCCAGTTGGCCCAACCACGTCCAACAGTCCGCTTGGCCAGGCGTGATCCGCACACTGATATCAAAGTGTTTTTTTGCCGCGTGAAAATCATCGCACATGATGCAGGCATAACCTGCCAAGCGGTTGGAACTGGCATCGGTTTCAAGCAGGTCCGGCCGTTGATTCAGGACCGAAAGAGATTTCTCTGGCTGCTGATCAACGAGTGATGCTGCGGCGATGACATGCATTGCCGATCGGTCCGAAGGGTTCTGGGCGAATCGCCGTCGTGATTCACGCGTGATGATGGATGGTGTTTGACGCAAATTCTGTCTTGCCAGTTCAATCGCTTCTGTTAGCAGACGCTCCAGCGCATCTTGGTCGATGTTCATTTTGATTCGATGGGTAGGTGGTCAGTGGTGACGTGCTTGCGCAATGCGGGCGGTGATCGCCGCTCGAGAGCGGGATTTGAAGGTTGAATGAGGCGAGTGAGAAAAATCGTCAACGGCAAGCCGGCGTGCCGATCGCGTTGTCTCATCGCAGGTGCAGATTCATCGCGGGTGCAGATTCATCGGCGCAATGGCGATCAAAGCCGTGCCGGCTAGCAAGAGTCTTCGTAATAGGATTGGTAGTATCCGTCGTAGTACGCTTCGAAATCGTAGTAGACCTCGATGTTGTAATACTGATACTCGTAGACCGGTTCGACCGGGTCGTACTCATAGGCCAAGTAATCCGGGTCGTCTGATGGATCGTAGTCGTCTTCGTCCTGATCGTCCGACAGACCATCGCATGTCAACGAATAGCTGATGGCGGCTACGGGTTGATCGGTAAGTGAGAAGGATGTGAATCGGAGGATGTAATCTCCCTGCTGCAACCAAGCGAACGCATTTCGCGTCAGGCCCGAGTGGGCGACCAAAACCATCTCTGTTTCGCGGGTGTGCGCGTCGTAGATCGTCAGACGAACACCTTGATCCGATGAGCCGCCGTGCGCGCTGAGATCAAACCGGAAGAGCTTGGTTTTGCCGGCGGTCCAGCGGACAAATTCATCGACCGAGTCGGAAATCTCTCCCTCAGCGAGCAAGTTCATTTGATCGCTGGGCGATTCAAATTCCGCGGTCGCAACGTAGTTGCCAATGCCCACATCCGACGTGGGATCGACACTGATGCGGATGAAGTAATCGGCACCCGGTTGCGGATTGCCGACTTCCATGGTCCACGTGCCATCGTTGCTCAATCGGCCCGATGAGACGACACCTTTACCGTTCGAATCGACAACGTAGATCGCCAAGTCGGGGGCAGCTACTCCAACGCCAGCCACGGTGACCATCAGTCGGCCTTGGGTGTGATCCGGAGCGGTGACCTTCCAGACATCGACATCCGCGGCGGATGCCAGCGAAGACTGCTGTTCGAATCGGTCGCCCGCTCGAGCGTCCGCGGCGGCCAGTTCCAAGGCGTCGACACGGTTGTTATTCGCGTCCACTTCATCATCCACCAACGAAAAGTTGGCGAACAAAGCGTCGGCACCTGAGTCGAAGGTTCCGGCAATGGGATCTGCCGCTTGAACGTCGGGTTCGCGATAGTCGATCTCCAGCTGATAGTCCCCGACGGAATAAACATCACCGGAATCCACGGCGGAGATTCGCAAATAGATTGCGTTGTGACGCTGTAAATCGCTGATTTGCAGTAGGTTGTCGTTATCAAATACCGACTGGGCGGAAGCCGACTGCAGCACATTGCCAGCTTCGTCGACTACTTCCAGACGCGACATCAACAGACTGACGCCGGCTGCGCGAACGCGAATGGTCGCGTTGTCATAACCCGGTTCAGGAACGACTTGATAAACGTCCACGTCGGTCGCTTTGGCGATGCTACCGCGCGTGCGAATCACATCGTGGGTCGGATCGAGCCCGGCAAAACTTGGGATAATCGACGCGACCTGCAATTCACCATTGTCGACCGATTCGTACGGATCGCTTCTGGCACCATACAGCGACTGAATGCTCTCGATATCTTCAGCGGACAGGACTCCCTTGGGAACCGTGTACTGTCGGAACATCACTGTCCAATCCATCTGGTTATCGTCCAGACCTAACGTATTGCCCGATTCGTGCAGAAACAGACTGAAGAGATCTCGGTCCAGCACGTCAAGCGATGCCAAATCGGGACCCTGGTCATCAGCCCAATCGTGGTAGCTGAACTGTTCGTTGGAATTCACTAGCAGGTCACCCGAGTAGGTTCCCGCAACCGCTTGAAATGGTAGGGAATTAGCTAGCAGTCCCTGTTGAGGAAACGCGCCGATGCGAAACTCGCCGAAGCGTGGGTCGCCGACGGACATGCCGGGTGTACCAAAGCTGACGTCAAAGTCGTTTCGCAATCCCACGTTGATGTCGGCATGAATGGCCCACGTTTGGTACGCCCGCAGCGCCAATTCCTGCCACTGATCCCGAGCAGCCACGGCGTCGAGCGTTCCGCCCAAGTTGTTGCGGAACTGACCGACGTCGACACCATCGGCGGGGAAGCTAATCGAGAGTTCGCGAGCGTCCGGCCATGGAGTCCCGAATGCAACTAGCAATCGGCGTGCTTCGAGTGTTTGAAGATCAACCGAGGCGGTTGTTCTGCGACGTAAAGTCCGTGTCATCGAGTGGTAGCCCCTGGATGTTGAATGTGCGCTGATTAACAGTACGCAACGAGAAATGGATGTGATGGATGATCGAAAGCCGCGCTTGGACGCAAACGGATAATCGACTGCGTCAAGGTTTGGATGGCTGTGGTC
>JABDKS010000580.1 GCA_013002105.1 Pirellulaceae bacterium
AAGCAAACGGGTATCTGGGGATAGATTAAGCCGACTGAGACGCTGTCACAACGCACCGGTATTTTGGAACCGTGATTGCAGCGAAATCTTCTTTGGGAAACGATCAAAAAGGCGAAAAGCCGGTCATCGAGCCCCGTGGTGGACCCAACGATGCCGTCAGCTTATTCCCCGATACGAACCGGGGATCGCGATGGTTTGGCAAAACACCACGCCCGCCGCGACGATCAGCGACCGACCACGGGCCGCAGGCCCCCTGAATCCCACCCATCGATCGCAACCCGTCGTTCACACCCCGTCGTTCACACCCCGTCACTGATGACCCGAGATTCGCCCACGGTGGTCCACCCCGATAAAACGCTGGAAACCGGGTGGATCACCGATTTCGAGCGGTCGTCCACGTTCACACAGCCGCGTGACAGTTGTGACGCCGCCGTAATCGATACAACCGTTGTGATCGGAAATTCGGCTGTTGGCCGGGCCCCATGAGCGTCCAAGGGCGGTGAATTTTGACTGCGTGATTCGTTTTGACGACGTAGTCTTTGAAGAATGAGTTTTACAAACGACTCAATACAAATAGACGAGCTCCGGCTCGACCCTTTTTCTATACGCGTACCATGTTCAAGCGACCCCTTCGAAAACCCATTCTCGACTTTTTGCGAGAGGAAGATGGCCCGACAGCCGTTGAGTACGCTGTGCTCTTGGCATTGATCGTCGCAGTTTGCGTCGGTTCGGTTCAGTTTCTAGCGGTTCAGACCAAAGCGAGCTTCGATGAATCAGGCGATGCTATCGCCGGTGCCTTTAACTAAGGCGCCGCAGCAGCCACACGTTCGATCTAACTGAGAAGCGACTAATTATTTCGCCATCGCTGGCGATCCAAACAAGTCAACATAATCCGAGTCAATCGTGATGTGTTCGGCGATGCGCTCAGCGAGCGCGGAGATCGTCAGTAGCGGATTGGCCGCCAACGCACTGGGGACAATGGCTCCATCGGCGATAAAGAATCCACTATGGACACCGGCACTGCCGCCGGAGATCGCTTCACGACCGCCACCAGCGGCATCGAAGACACGGCCCCGGTGATCCACTACGCCGTACATGGGATCGTCCGCCATCGCGCATCCGCCCAGTGGATGCACCGTGATGAAATTGTCGCCAAACAGTTTCAAATACTTGTACTTGCCACCGTGCGCCTTTGCCACTTGCTGGAACTCGCCGCGAATTTTCTTTCGGTACGCACTCTCTTTGATTCCTGGCCAAGTAATCTTTCCCAGTCCATCGCCACGCAATGTGACTCGACCGCCTGCGCCGTCGTGCCCCATACCCAACATGATCAGCGTGCTGTCCAGGTCCATATCCTGCATCAACGTCCCCAATATGTTTGCGTAGCTCTTGGACACACTGCCGTCCTGGATCAGGACGCGATCGTGCAAGTGGGGCCGGGCGGGATAGGTCAAGTTGGTTTGGATCGTCGGCCCAACCGGAGCCCGCCGCGTACCGTACGCCCCTCGGCCGCCTGAATGAGGCAGGTAGCGGCTTTTGCGGATGAACCCCAGTGCGTCACCGTTCATCGACCATTGATGGCCCACACGATCGGATAACTCCATCCCAATGCCGCGACTGCGAAGCATGATTTCGTTGCTGCCGACACTACCGGCTCCAAGGATGACGATGCGACTGGTCACACTGGAACACGTGGCGTGATAGCCGCCGTCGCGTTTGGGTGAATAAACCTTGAAATGCACCCGATAGTAACCGTCGACTTTCTCGACCCGGATCACTTCGGTGTGCGTGTACATCTCCGCACCAAATCGCTTGGCCAGCGGCAAGTAATTCATCGCCAGCGTGTTTTTGGCTCCGACGTTACATCCGCTGCAACAGTCGCCGCATCCAATACAACCTCGCTGACGCATTCCCTGTCGATTCATCACAGCACACGTGTGCTCACCTGCGACTCGCGTGACTGTCAAACCCGCTTGCTCAAAATGTGCCCCGCATCCTGCCAAGTTGCGACTTGCCAGCCTTTGAGCGCGCGACTTGGGACTCAAATCGGGTGGTTCAGACGCCACGCCCAGTTCCCATGCCGCTTGATCGTAGTACGGATCCAATACGCTGCGATCACGTAACGCGACCGGCCACGATGATTGTTCAAAGCACTCGCGATCAGGTCGAAGTGCGACATTGGCATTGATCAGCGATGATCCGCCCAATCCACTACCGCTCAATACATTGACCTCGTCGTTACGCATCGCGTTGACTAGGCCAACCGGATTTTCAATTGTGTTTTTGTCTCGGCCAAACAACTGGAACCGTGACTCGCGCGTCGCTTGCAAGAATGTGTCGCCAAATGTTCCGGGGATCCATTCACGGCCCCGTTCAATCACTGCCAAACGAACTCCCGGTCGTTTGGCCATCGCTAATCGGGCTGCACAAATCGAGGCACCATAGCCGGAACCAACAATCAACACGTCAAAATTCCATGGCACCCCAGCGCGTGGTGCTTGCTGCAGAAGCGGGCGCCCATGACATGCCAGGCTGCCGCCGAACTGACGCATGTTGGCGTGGTAGTCTGCGATCGCTCGCTTTTTGATTTCACTCTCGCTGCTCGACGCGCGACGCGTCATGATCGGCAGGGACCGAATCAATGCCACATCAGCCTTTGCCTTGCCCACCGACGTCGTCGCTGCTGCAGCAACGGTTGCTTTCAATAGATTGCGACGTGATTTCGATGGCATGGCGAGTGCAAGCAAAAGGTGGGTGCAGATTTCCTCGCACGCAGGCTTGTTCAATTTTGGTGCGGCCCAGATCGGATACGGGCCTTATCGGAGTTCTGACGCCGCGGCCAAAACCCTTCGTGGCAACTTATCCAACCGCCATATCTCCCACCACGAACCGTGTGCCGGTCACACTGATTAGGCAAAATGGGCGACTCCCTTGCGACGCCAACTCAGCTTGGCGATGAACGTGATGGATTGCCGGTACCGACCTGCGAAATGCCAGCAATTCATATCTTTTAAGAACGCTTTCGACATAGCCAAAACCGTTATCGACTTCCTGAAATCGGATCGTCCTGCTGCGACCCATCATCGCAATTCACCGCAAGCCGTCATCGTTTTCGGTCGCTTGCCCATCAGAGGGAAACTCACCACCGGTAAGTGTGCCCGAAGCACTGATCAACTCATGCACTAATGAACCAGACGCCGTATCGGGGTCCGGAGAGCGTGGACCCACGAAACCCTACGTTTGCTTCGAAATGACTCGTACCACTTAGACTCGGACCCACGTAAACATCTGTGTAGGAGTTCGCTTGCAGCCAAAAACAGGCCACCGAAGCGACATAATCGTGACAATCCAAGCACTTTGGCGGAAAACCCTCACCGCCCTATCCGACAGGCCGGTCACCTGCCCACTTCCGGGGTAGGTTTCCTTCGGTCTCGACACCGATGGCAACCCACGCAGCTTGCAGTTATTCGGAACCCTAGACACTCTTGGTTACTTAGGTCGAGTTTGCCGATAAAGTCAAGTTTTCCGTCAATACTGATGGAGAGACGGGAGCATGACATCCGATTGACAAGACTAGCCCCCACAAGAGTGCCCCAAGATGAATTTCCCAACGCGATTCCTGTTCGCTGCCATCACCGCATGGATCTGTTTCCCAGCGAGCGCGAATGCGCAGCTGACCACCGGATCCGAGACGTTTGCAGTCACCGTACTGAGTTCGCTTTCGATTGTTGCACCGCCAGCGGCCGCGATTAACCACGACACGACCGACAACGATCAAGTCTTTCCGGTTCAAAACTGGACCGCCCACTCCACTGAGTTGCTCGGTGCTAACGTCACCTTGGAAGCCCAATCGCCCTTTGTCAATCTGCTCGATGACTCATTCGTTCGCGATGCAAAGTTGGACTTGGCCATCACATCAAGCGACGCATCGGCCGGTTGGACGGTCAATGTAGCGTCGGCCGCTACCAGCTACGCAACGGGGGTGGAAACGGCATCCGTGGTAGCGCAATCATCTGGTCCTGGACTCGGTTTACTTGGATTAACGGTGACCTTTGTGGAAACGGACTATTCGTCACTGGCCTCGGGTGCCTACACCATGACGGTAGTAGGAACGATCGCGAGCAACTAGTCGTCGCAAGCTGACAACACCGGTCGCTGCTTCGGCCAGGAACTTGAATATCTGCCATGGACTTCGGCAAACAACCTATCGATCGAAAACCGCTACTTGAGAAGGCATTCTTCTCGAGTCGGTTGCTGCATTCGTCAGGCAGATGCTTGTGCCTGTGTCTGCTGATAGCGTGGCTACCGGGGTGCCAGATCTATCAACCTAGTAGTTCAACTGCCCAAGGCGGCAATCAGCGCAGCGTTGCGGAACTGGCGCAGGCGTCACTGAATCGAACGCGTGCCCATCACACTGCCAACCAGTCGCACATAGAACAACACAATCGGGAATCGCAACAAGGCGTCGCGATTCATTCAAAACGTCCGTCGTCCGCTCGTTCCGTCACCACCTCGCGTCAACGATCGACTGCACAAAATCGCGTCTCGAGTATTTCGCAACGGGAATTGGACGAACGTAGGGTCGTTCAAGTATCCAATGAACATTCAGATTTGCACGCTGTGCCGCTGGATGGTCCTGCGGCGCGGGTGGGCGATATTTTTGTCGAAACCGATATCCGTGAAGCAATTCAGTCGCTTGCCAGTCAAGCCGATGTTTCGGTCGTCATCGACGAAACGGTCAATGGTGCAGTAACAGCAACGATTCAGAACGAGCCATTCGATCTAGCACTTCGCAAGGTTCTGCTGCCGTTGGGCTTGCACTTCAGTTTCCAGGACGGTCAATACCTGATTTGCTCGTCCGATCCGGAGTCGTCGATGTTTTCGATGATCGCGCAGCGTATCGAATATCGCCCAATGCATTCGTCTCCGGAGGAACTCACGTCTTTATTGATGTTAAAAGACCAACAATTCGTTCGCGTAGCGACATCGCGAAACATGATCATCATTGAAGCGCCCGAATCGGTCGCCCGACATATCCAACAAGAACTGACCAGCCTGGACCAACCGGTTCCACAAGTCGTGTTAGAGGCGATGGTTGTGGTGGTTTCGCCTGATTCAAAGTTCCAGTTTGGAATGGATATTGGGCAGAATGTTTACGATGGGGACCGCACATTCAATCTTTCGCTCGATGGCCTCGCTCTATCGGGAAATCTCTCCAGCGCCGCGGCGCGCGACCTGTTCGGAAAATTTTCGGTCACATCCCATTTCCTTCGATCACTTGAACAAGAAGGCTATGTGTCGATTCGGGCAACACCACACGTGATGGCTAAAAATGGCGAGAAAGCAGAGATTTCGATCGCTCGGGAAACGTTCTTCAGTACTCAACCGATCGACTCGCAACTCTTTCTCCGGCAAGACATTCAAAAGGTCGAAGCTGGCATCACGATGGAGTTGACCCCGACCATTCGCGGTGACAACGTGACCATGGTCATCGATCGGGCCGAAGTCAGCGAAGACATTCGTTCAACCATCAATGATTCGTCACTTGCCGACCCGTATCCGTTGATCAACCGCCGTCGTGTATCGACCACGGTACACGTGAAAGACGGCGAAACGGTTGTGATCGGTGGCCTGATGCAAAATCAGATGATTGATCGCGTGAGCAAAGTTCCGTTCTTTGGCGACCTTCCGGTGTTCGGCAAAGTTTTCCAAAAGATCGAGCAGCAAGAAGAGGCCGCGGAGGTTGTGGTGTTTATCTCGCCTCGAATCGTACGCGACCAAAATTTTGGTGGTGAGATGACCTACCAGCAGCCCGTTTCTACCCAACATTCCACGCCCGCTACGCATCCTGGTCGGGCAACCACCGTTATACCGATCAAAGCGCCGACCAAGATGCGAAGTCGTTCGGCCACTTATCGTCGACCCTCGTCGCAGATCCAACGCGTGATCAGCGCACCAGCAACTAGAGCACCATCAAATATCACGCAACGGTCTCGCAACACGATCCAGAGGACCCGAACCAGCACGGGTTATCGCCATGAACAAACGATTCGCCGTCCTTACGTGCCTGCTTCTGCTCTGCAAGCCAACAGTCTTCGCCCAGAGTAAAAATTCGCTACCGCCGAAGGTCGACATCGATGTCAAAACCGGATTTCGACCGGCATACACTGCGACTCCGATTGTCAATCGAATCGAAGCCCGTCGCGGTCAACGAATTCCATTTTCGTTCGACATTACCTCTCATCGTGACGACGTGACCGCCCTGGTCCGCCCGGTTGCACTTCGCCAAGATATCAACGGCGCATTCATGGCGGACGTTGATGCTCCGGCACCAACTGCGGTGAAGCTGCTTGGAAAAAAGCAACTGAAACTGGAAAAGGACAATCCAATCACCGTCTCCGGTGAAATTCTTGTTCCCAACAACCAGTCGCCGTTTCACTCGTTCGGGATTCTGATCCGCGACCAAGGCAAACCACCGCAGCGAGGCCCCAGGGACGAGACGAGATTCGGTTTTAATTTTGTCACTCAGTACATCTTGCGATGTGACGTCACGGTCAGCAACGGCCGCAACGACGACATCCGCAAACTGGAGGTCACCGCGGCGGAGTTTGTTCAGTCGCGGGGAGTTCCCGTCGCAATCGTGACGGTGACCAACCCGACCGCGAGCACCATCGAATTTGAACTCCAGTCTCGTTTGCTTAGCGACGATTGGGGCCAAACCAAGCGGTATGTAGGACTGACGGTGCCAGCGAGATCGGGACTGAATGCCCCGGAGCGATACGTGACACGCATCCTGCCCGGCGCGACGATTCAAATGGAGGCTCACTGGCCTCAGGCTGTGTTTGCGGGCCGCTACACGCTTGAAACTCGAACGACACTCAAGCGTCGCGTTTATCAAACAAGCGTCACACAGTTGCAGATCGGCGAAGACCAATTCCCGGCTCAAGAAACCTGGGTTCGACAGATCGCACCGAGCGTCCACGCCAGCCCGTCACAAATCGCGGTCGGACACGACAAGCCCTATAGACGAATGCAAGCTGTGACATTGATGAACCATTCTAAGAATGATGTTTTGATCGAGTTGTCACTCGTCAACGATCAGGCTGACGATCTGGCTTGGGCAGTTGTTCGCCCTACACAATTAAGCATTTCACCGGGCGGCAAGCGGGTTGTGATGGTCTCGTTGAACAGAATCGACGATCGAAAGAGACATCGTGTCGGCTCCCTTCGATTAAGTACAAAGGTCCAATCGGATCAGACCGTGACCGATCAAACGGCGGATCAGAATCCACACAGTGCCAGTCTTCCCATCGCCTTCTTTGGATCCGATGACACCACTCCACAACTGGAACTCGCACCCATGGCCGCTACGAAAGCGCTGACCGAGTCGGGCGAACCGTCCATCAATCTGATATTACCAGTCACGAATCAATCGACCTTTCCGGTGCCGCTCTCTGCGGTCTTGTCGCTGCGTGACGTGGCAAACAATCAAGTCGAAATTCAGGCCGGGTTTGGGAAATGGTTGTTGCCCAGTGAAACGCGAGACTTGGTCTTTCATTTAGGCAAGGCCAGTAACCTACTGTCAACCATCCAAGGCAGTGTTGAACTACTCAACACGGCTCAACAAACAATCTATCGTCAGCGGTTTGCGATGGAGAGAAAACAGCCGGTTTCGACCCAACGAGTCGAACTGGGCCAATGAGTCGCGATCGGATGTTTCGCCGATCACTGAATCGGCGCGAGCAGGCGGGACCCGCGCACCAGCAGACGAAAGAGGTAGGAACTGTCGGTCAATTCGCTCGCTGACGCCAATTCACTGTTTTGAATATCCGAATCCAGCATCTCGGCGACCTTGGCGGTGAATTGGTCGTCAAAAAACACCAGCATGATCTCGAAGTTCAATCGGAATGACCGATTGTCGAAATTTGCTGTTCCGATCGAAGCCATCGTGTCATCGACCAACACGACTTTCTGGTGCATAAAGCGATTTTGATACTTATAGACACGGACGCCCGCCGCTTCCATTTCAGCTAAGTACGAATACGACGACAACCATACGAGCGTTGAATCGGATTGTTGCGGAATTAGAATCCGCACGTCGACACCTCGCAGTGCGGCTAACTGCAACGCCGTCACCATTTGTTCGTCGGGAACAAAGTACGGACTGGCGATCCAGACGCGCTGCTTGGCAGCATGAATCGACTGCAGAAAGAACATCGTCGCCGTCTCAAATTCATCGGCCGGACCGCTTGGCAGGCAGAGTCCCACCGTCCCCGGTTCCGCAGCGACATCCGATTCCCAGTCCAGATAGTCGAGCAGTTCGCCCGTGACGGCGTGCCAATCTTCGCCGAATACGATCTGGCAACATTGAACCAACGGTCCTTCCACTCGCACATGGGTATCGCGATAGGCACCCAATTCGTCTTTCCCGTAAACATATTCGTCGCCAACGTTGTGTCCGCCCACGTAGGCTTCATGACCGTCGACCACCAACAGCTTGCGGTGGTTACGAAAATTTAATCGGGTGGTCGATCCATCTGCCAATGGTGGATTGAACCCATGCGCATGAACGCCGGCATCGCGTAGTTCCCCGAAGTAGTTGCCCGGGAGTTGCCGACTGCCATACTCGTCGTACAAGAGCATCACCGCGACACCTTCACGGGCCTTTGCAATTAACAAGTCCTTAAGGCGTCTGCCAATCTGGTCATCGCGGATAATGTAAAACTCGACCAAGACGTATGACTCTGCTTTTTCGATGGACGAAAACATCGCGTCGAATGTCTCAACACCGTCGACTAGCAACTCCGCCCTGTTGCCACGCGTTACGGGCAAGTTGACCAACCGGGCCAAGAGCTCTTGCGTGTCCTCGCGTGCGGGAACGATTAACTGGTTGTCGGTTAGATTGTTTTGCAAACGTTCGAGAATGTGCGAACCCTCGGCTTGACTTTGTCGATATGCGATCGCGTGTTCGCCGTAGTCGGTTTCACCGACGGTCCAATAGATTGGCACAGCCAAGTAGGGACAGGTATTGAGCGAAACGATCCATGCAATCGACCCTTGGGGCGTTCGTGGTTCGGTCAATACATTCAATGACGCGAGCACACCGAGTGTGTGCGCGAGTAGGACAACGAGTGCTGTTAGTCGTCGTCGCCGCAACCGACACCAAGCCGCAAATCGTTTCAGACGGTCGTTGCGTCGACATACCCACGCGAAGGGAAACAGGCACACACGCCAGAAAAAGCTACGAACCTTCTGTGGCCACTGCGTTACTTCCACCAACCATGACTCATTCGATTCGCTGATTTGTTCATCGGCTGCAGACATCGTCACGTCATCTCAATAGCTGGGAAGGTCCTGGGGGTAGTATTCCACTTAGAGCTACTTTCGTGCCAAAGCGACAAAACTGCGGCCTCGCTCAAGTTCTTTTGCGTCCTGGCTTTTGCGTCCTGGGACCAAGTGCCTCCAGCGGTATGGCAATTGCATCTGTTTCCATCTCTCTGTATCGCCTTCATTCACGGTCGGGACGAATGCCTTGGACAGTTTTCTTAATAGCCCACTTATGTGGTGGCTCGTCGGCGGATCCGTCCTAGCGTTTGTGGCAACGCTGATCGTAATTCCTTGGCTCGTGATCCGGTTGCCTGATGACTACTTTGCCCACGCACGACGGCCACCGGCTCAGCCCCAAGAATCAAGCGGCCGGATGAGTCGATGGGTGTTGGTTTGCGTCAAGAACTTGGCCGGTGCAATCTTGCTTGCGATGGGGATCACGATGCTGGTTCTCCCCGGACAAGGCTTGTTAACAATCTTGATCGGCCTCTCGTTAATGGACTTCCCCGGCAAGTATCAACTCGAACGCTACATAGTGACCCGCGGTGTGGTACTGAACGGATTAAACTGGTTGCGGGCACACGCCGGCGTACCACCATTGAAGATAGGTTGATAGATACCGAGAGCCGCTTAGGCTACGGACGCGTTTATCGGCCGATCGATCCCTTTTCCGCTTTCAGCGAATTCGCGCATGAGAAGACCGACACCACGTTAGTGGTGCCGGTCCAAGAAATCGTTAGTGATCCCTGGAGATCAGGATCCCAATGATCGATTATCGAAACCGGCGGCGAAGAATGCCGCGACGAGCCGTTCGCACAGGTGTGGCTTGCTCGTAGCAACAGCAGTGAACCGTCGAATAACCCGTGGTCGGAGCGTGGTAGCTACCGATATGTGACGCGGACCCGTATGTACCGTTGACAATCGAATTCCGGGTACCCTGGTCGAATCGGTCGATGACTCCTCCACCATCGAAAACTCCTCCACCATCGATGACGCCCGAACCCGGGAAACGATCTAGCACGCCGCCACCGTCGATGATCCCGCCTCCGTCAATGATTCCCGGCCCTTGTGCATTGACAGTCATGGTTGACAACCCGAACAACATGCATAATCCCAGACAACCGATTGTGATCTTTGAACGTAGCATTATTTGCCTTCCTGTAATCGAATCTGCCTTGATGGCGGACATCGTTTGACCCGCGTAGCCATAGGGCTTACGCCATTGATCCGCCGACGATCCCAAGCAGCACCCGCGTGCTGAAACTCGAGAGACGCTGTTGATGCAACCCGCAAGGTTTGTACCAAACACCAAACCGCCGTCTTTTATCCACGTTAGTGACCCAAATTTGAATGACCGTACGCCGAATTGACCCCGGACCGATCACTCAGCGCGATCGGCATACAATGCACCGGCATATTGCGATCATCATTAAAATCAACCAGCGGTTGACGTCGAATTGCCGGCGGCAATTGTCTAGCCTGCTGGGTCCAAGTGGATGACTGTCCATTCTGATTGTCGCTGGATTCGCTTGAACCCTTTCACCTGATTGCCAAGCAGCGACAGCACACCATCAGCAGTCGGCAGTTGCGTACGAGCGAACAAGGCAATCGCTCCGCCCACCTTTGCAAGCGTCGATCCCGCCAAGTTCATGCGACGTTGGATGAGCGATTGGTGAATCCACAACTCTGCCGTACTGCCCGTCATCCCGCTTGGCAAGTCGGGTCGTCCAGAACCCTGTTTAGAAAAGTGAATGAGAACCGCATCGTCAGATGAGCAAACATGTGGACGGTCACCCAGTAGGGACAGGAGGGGCGATGGTATCAATTCGTCCAAGTCAAATGATCGATTGATCGCTTCCAGTTCTGTTGACACTTGCGTGCTGAATCGAGAAGAGATCCGCGTGAGCGTCTGATCGAGCGTAATCCGATCAGTGATAGGTCGATTCGTGTCCGCCTGCCGGGCGGCGATTGACTTGATCACACGACTGAGAGCCCGACGTCGAGACGAGACGGCATCCGTGCGGGATCGTGTTGTGCCCACAACAGTGGGTTGTTTCGCAATCAGCCCCCTGTCAGGATCGATCGTTACGTCAACAGTCCCCTCAAAGTCTGTCCAACTAGTCGTATCTATGACGGCAGGGCCGTTAAAACCCCGCGTTATCGCCTTGGTCCTGCCGACCAACTTGATCACCAATTTACCGCATTCGTCGCTCGGTTGAACATCGACTGTCACCTCTCCTGACGTCCTCGCCTCGCCTCTCACCTGCGTCCCCAGCACTACCGTTCGCACAGGCTCGACCTCATCGATCGATTCTGCGAGTTGCGAACTGAGCCAGGCCTCTGACAGCCTAATCACGACCGGTGATTCGCAGTCGGATGCCGACGCGGGTGGCGACGCAATGGTGTCACCTAACCCAACCAGCGCGACAACGGTAAATGCGATTAAGTTCGTTCGCATCGTTAGGATCCCTGACCGATTGCAAAGGGCTCTACTTACGCACACTCTGCGTGGTCCACGAGACCTAGCACCGACAGCAACATTTCGCGTCGGGCTCGGCCGAGCGATTCTCGCCGAGCGCGTTCTGCCGCACTCCACCGCGATCGAACCTGTGAAACACGCGAACGAATCTCCTCTTCGCTAATGGCCACACAATTGGCTGGAACGTTGGATTCGTGAGTTACCGTAGACATCGTTTCGTCCCCTTGTCAGTGGAGGTGGATTGTTGATGCCGGCTGGTAATGCAACGGGTATGCCAAACGCAACTTTTTTTGCCGGACAAACTTGTTCGGCCGCTTCGACTCCGATGAAAGACTGCTTTTCAGCTACGATCTAACCGAGCTCATCGCCCAACGGGTCGATAAGCGACCGCCAAATTCGATCGATTAGCAATCATGCATCAATGACGATTCTGTGCGGCAGCCGGCAACCGCGTGGCGCTGAATTTTCGACCGTTCCGGCGATGCAGAGCACCCGCTACGAATCCTTTTTTGCCGATGCGTCAAGTCGATCAGAGCCGATCACGTTTTGCATAAAATCGGGCTCCAAGCGGGCATCCGGGTCACTTGAATGCAAGACGGCAATATCACCTGTCGTCTCGAATACGACCGCTAACACCTGATCGTAATTCAAGGCATTCGCCTCCCGGAGCTTTCCGTAGATGTCTTCCTTGGTGACGTTGGAACGAGACATGTTTTCGTCCAGGAAGTGCCGACCAGACATCAGCAGTAGAGGCTCGTTGTCGACCAATCTGCTGAAACGATCGGACTTTTTTCGCAAGAGGGCAACAACCCATTGACCAGCAAAAAGTGCCGTCAAAGATGCCAGCCCGATGATCAGGCTCGGAGATGGAGCCGAGACGGTGGATGCGAACAGCGAACCGACCGCCACCGTCATTGCAAAATCCGCTGCAGACATCTTGGAAAAGCTCCGCAGACCAACCATGCGCGTTAGCAGTAGGATCGCAATGTAAACGACGACCGCCGAGCAAGCTACCATCGCTAACTCCTGCCAAGTTGCGCTGGTCCACTCTTGGAGCGTCGTGGAAGCAATCATGAATTTCATCCTTGTATTGTGTTGAGCAATGCTTGAATCAGTCTGCCGGAGACGGGCAAAAACTTGGGCGCCACCGCAAAGGTCCACTTCCCACTAAACGAGCAAGCCGACCGGTGAAGGGAACAGCGAGCACTCGAGTCCCTCGCCACCGCTGTACTGCTAAGTGGACCGATTCAATGGCGTAACGTTCGGTGTGACCATGACAGAGGTGTTAATCTGACTTTTAAAGTCGCGCTTCCGCGTGACCTATCCGTGGATCATAACCCGACGCGTCAGCGAGGGACGAATCGGTATCCGTTTTCCATCGCTGACGCGTCGGATTATCGGAAATGCGCAACTTCCATTAGCCCCGACCAAGGTGCGTGCACGAATGACATGACACGAGGTCTCGGTCACTCACGTAACGCAGAGGTCGATCTCGGTGGAATCGACACCTGCGTCACTGTGCGATCATGATTGGACTTCGCACGTTTTAGATGCGCACGTTTTAGATGCGCACCTTCTAGATTCGCTTCGCCACGTAAAGAATGACCAAGATGAGCAAGATTGTTCCCAGGATTCCGCCGCCGATGTACATCGTGATTCTCCAAACGAAAGGCTAATGATTGACGACCTACTGCGTCGTCGAAAGGTTTCAGCCAAACGCAGAGCACTAACCGTGCCAAACTTTTGAGCGTCCAGATTACTCTTACCAGGTCAGCTCCAACGCGATGATTGCATTCCTGGCGATCAGTGCTCGCATCACTGCCTTGCCGGGTGGATCCGTGACGAGCAGCCTGGTTCGTTTTCGGTCAGGACGATCATTCACGACTGCCTTTCGCAAAACTTTTTTTGGACGCCGCGGCGATGCCCCATGGCATGATTCCATTTAGCCCGTCACGCGCACCCAGTTCATAACGCCGCGAGTGCAACGTGAGTTCAAACCACTAAAGACGCTTGACGCGACGAGCTATGTGTGTCGATCCACTCAAGTGGCGACTGCGAACCGAACCACCACTGGTTTCATGCGGCGGATGGTACGAAAAATGCAAACTGTGTCTACGTACTTCTGACAGCGGTTCGTCGCACACACATACGATCCGACTGCCAACTGTCCGAAGTGGATGTTGTTCCGCATGGATGCATACCCACAAAAACCACCAATTGGAGTTCCTCGTATGAGAAACCTCGTTGCCCTCACTACCTGTTTCGCAACCTTGGGCATGGGCATCGCCAATGCGCAACCCGCCCCCGTTCTACGAAACGCAGCCGAGAATACTGCCAACGCAGTAGGCCAAGCCGTTGATCGCGCCGTCGATCAAGCCGCCAACACAATCGGCAATTCAGTTGATCGCACCGCACAAGCCATGCAGGCGACCATCAATCCAGGTGATCAAGTCATCGACTCGAATTTTCAATCCAACTCGATTGAACCATTCTCACAATCGCCAACGTATCCGTCTGTCGGCTATCCGCAGGGTCAATGGCAAGCATCCACGCCACAGTACGGCACTCCACAATACGGCACTCCACAATACGGCACTCCACTGTACGCCAACGATGTCACTTGGTCACAGCCTGCGATGTCCATGCCGATGAATACGAATCGTGTTTACTCGCTTCAGTATGACGCGTTTGGACGCGAATTCATTTGTGTCAGTGGCCAACGAGTTTATTTCGACAACTCTGGATCATCACTGTCGCAGGCACAAACGGCTGACGCGACAGAGCAGTCGGGCCAGTACCAGTCCGCCTACCGTGGTCTGGAGGACACGAATGCCGATAGCCAACAAAACGCGGACGGGCAGAACCAAGACAACTTGAATCAGGACAGTGCTGATTCAACGTCGACGCAATTGAACGCTGACGAAAGCGAGAACGCGAGTTCGACTTCGGCCGCACCCGCAGATCCAAGTCAATCGGCTACTAGTGCAGATTCGCCTAAGGATACGCAGGCCAATATGAAGCGTGAAGCGCAGTCGGAGAGCGAGCAAGAAACTGCTACGCAACAAAATCGCGACAGGCAAACCAGCGAGACAACGGAACAGTCCAACCGCGACCGCTTGGAATCACGACGCAATGCCGAAACGAACGGTTCGGCACCGGACTCGAAAGGGGCTTCAAGTCAAGACAATGCCAACGCCGACATCGACATCAATACCGATACTCCATCGGTGGATGTGAACGCTGAAGCCGATCTCGATGTGGACGCTCCGGATACCCTGGACACGAACGAGTAAGTTTGACGCTATGCCAGGTGCCAGCCCCACGTATGATAAGAGTGGGGCTGGCACTTTTTACAGAATCAACACTTTTTAGAAACGGAGCAACATCATGAGTTGGGAATCTTGGATTCCGATTGCATTCATTCTCGGCTGGATGGTGCTCTGGTTTTTGGTACTGCCACGATTTGGCGTCACTGGCTGAGGCCCCCGTAGCGAAGAGTGTCAGTTAGACACTCGCAAAACAAAAACGAGCAACCCCACCGCCACCGATGATGTGAGCAACAAAAAAATCAACGATGGTATCAACGGTTAGATCAACGACACGATAGCTAATGTGCCCACTGGAGCTGCAACAAAAATACGTAGCGATAGTCGGCACTGGTTTGGCGATGTTGATCCGCGTAGGCGCCCGCCCGTCGGCTCAAGTTAGATTTCCAAATCCGAGTCATTCCACCAGTCGTCATTGCCGTGCGAATGGATCGGCAACAGACCAGGAAGTCGTCAAGATCATCGACCGCTCGATCTTTATCGCGTGTGGTGGTCGGTCCACTGCGGCCGATCGTACCCAGCCTGCGGTTCATCCTTTTCACTTCCCACATAAAACGCAAATTTTTAATGCGACACGCAATACGAACCTTTGCTGCCTTCGCGTCACTGGCGATTCTGTCGTGCATCATCGGATGTGATCCGTCTGATATGAATGACTCGTCGCGATCCAGCGATTTGGATTCGATAGGAATGCAACTCACCAACCAGCAGTCCTTCGACGATACGGTCCTTCAATCACAGCAACCCGTCGTCGTCGATTTTTGGGCCGATTGGTGTGGGCCCTGTCACCGATTAGCCCCAATCTTAGCTGACGTTGCTGAAAAGTATTCGACCGAACTTGTCGTCGCCAAAGTCAATGTCGACGACCTTCCGGAACTGGCCAATCAACATCAAGTCTCAGCACTGCCGACGCTGGTCATTTTTGATCAAGGTCGTGAAGTGGACCGATTGGTTGGACTCGTTGACGCCGACACGATCGAAGCAGCGGTGGCACCGTATTTAGTCAACGATCGGTCGAGCGGATCACGTTAGGATGCAGTCAACCACCAGTGGAAGGTGATCCGACGCATGCCGCGCGATCGCTGTACGTGATGCGAAACCGTGATCCACGGTGACGTTGCCGCGTAGGTAAATCCGATCCAGTGGTCGCACCGGCATATAGGCCGGAAACGTATTGAATTTCCCGCACGCCGAAGCGAAATCGTCCGGCTCTAAAGTGCTTTGTCCAAGCGTTCCCCAGACATCGTTAAAGTCACCTCCCACAATCACCGGCGTCTCACGATGCGTGCGTTGCAGCAACTGACAGTTGATGATCCGTTTCAACTGCACTTTGCGTTCAAAACCGGCGAGCCCCAAATGCACATTGATCAACAGCATGGTGCGTTGATGACCGTCAACCGGCACCCGGCAGTGCGACATGAGTGCGCGCCTTTTCTTTTTCATGGGGATGGTCAAGTCCAGATTCTGGTGATCTGACAGCGGAAACCGACTCAAGATTGCATTTCCGTAATGCCCCGTCTTCAGTCGAACATTTCTCTGATACGCCCGATGAGGCAATTCCAATGCTTCGCCCAACAGATCCACCTGACGGTCATGGCGTGATCGGGGCACCCCGTCGTCCACTTCCTGTAAAAAGACAACATCTGGTTCGCAATGCTGGAGCGTTTCCACGATACGATCGGGATCGTAGCGACGATCTACTCCGCCGATTCCTTTATGAATGTTGTACGTGGCCAATCGAAATTTCATGGGACCATTATTTCTTTACGTCAAACACAATCGTTTTCTTCAAAAACGTTCGTCGGTAGCACGGGCGATACAATGAAGGTTATACGTCAATAACGAAGTGTCGAGCACGAACACAGCACTTCGTCGACTCTGTTGTGACCAAACGAATGTCAGAACATGATCCTGGGAACAGCAAAACAGCAGACCACGAGCTTGAAAGACCGAAATGGTTTACGCTGCCAAACCTCTTGACCCTGATTCGAATCACAGGGTCACCTGGAATCGTTATTTTCGCTGCCCTGGATCAAATCGGCTGGATTGTCGCACTGGTCGTAGTACTGGTGCTGACCGAATGGCTGGACGGTTTCCTAGCACGAGCGTTACACCAGGAATCGGAAACCGGCGCCCGGCTGGACACCCTGGCCGATGCTCTGTTTTATGGTTCGTTGTTGATCGCCGCCGCAGTCATCGAGCCCAATTTGCTGTTTCGCGAGACCACTTGGATCGTGTTGGCGATCGGAACCTACGTGGTCAGTTGGATCGTCAGTTTGATCAAGTTCAGACAGTTCCCCAGCTACCATACATGGGCCGCCAAAGCAGCTTGGTTGATCGTCGGCATCGGCGTTGTTGTGTATTTGGCGCAGTGGGGCCAGTGGCCGCTGCGAATTGCGATGGTGTTCGTAGCGATTGCGAATATCGAAGCAATCTTGATTACGCGGCGATTGGTCTCCGCTCGTGTCAACGTACCCTCGATTTGGCATGCCAAAATTCAAGACCCTGATCCTGAAGCCTCTCACGGCGGGTCGCACAAAGAATGAAACTTCCAGTGACCTTTCGATTGGCCTTGGCAACATGGGTTAGACTGGGCCCATGACTGACAATTCATCTGGCCAGATACCCGGCGACATGCCGCGACAATTCGCGACGACACGTTGGTCGATGGTGGCTCGGGCCAGGGGCGGCACTCCCTATCGCGCCCGTGTTGCCTTGGATGAATTGTGTCGGGCGTACTGGTATCCGGTTTACTCGTTCGTCCGACGCAAAGGTCTCGACTCGAACGATGCTTTAGACGTCACGCAGTCGTTCTTTGCTCGATTCGTTGAACAAGATTTTTTTGATCAAGCGGCACCGCAGCAGGGACGTCTGCGATCCTACCTGCTCAAAGCGGTTCAGAATCACTTCATCTCGATGCAGCGTGCCGCATCGGCAAAGAAGCGGGCACCCGCCACGTCACCCATCTCTTTGGATCAAGTTGAATCGGAACGTCGTTACCACCTGGAACCGACTAACGAATTGACCGCTGAGCGTGCATTCGAACGCCAATGGGCCTTGGCCGTGATCGAGCAAGCCATGTCGCGACTCCACGCCGAATTGACCGACAAACTCGGTGCTCAGCATTCCGATCAGATCGTCCGTTTGCTGACCGGTCAGGCCGGGGAGGTCACGCTGGCGGAAGTCGCCACAGAACTGCAAACAACCGAGGCCGCCTTGAAGGTACGAATGCATCGAATTCGAGGCAGGTACCGTCAGCTTTTACGGACCGAAGTGGCCGATACTGTCGGCGAAAACGTCGACGTTGATGAGGAATTGAGAAATCTTTTGGAAGTCCTGTAACCTGGCCGTTTTCTTTGCGTAGTCCTTGTCGCAAGCCGTTTGAAACCCCACTTTGCCTCGGACCCGACCATGACGGACGACTCTTCTACCGACCACGACGACCCAACCCAAAATGAACCTGGATCCGATCGCCCAGAAGTCTCGGCGGAGGATGCGCCGTCGGATCGCTCGTCTCAAGATTCGCAGTCTGACCCCCAACGCAAGTGCCCCCAGTGTGGTTCCGACATGCCAACCGATGCCCCGGCCGGCCTGTGTCCTCGCTGCTTGCTGAATCTGGGCTTCGAAAGCACGCAGGACGGCGGCTCAACAAGGGATCCCTACCGGCCGCCGTTTGTCGCCCCGCAGCCAGAACATCTTGCACCCCACTTTGAACAACTGGAAATTCTCGAACGCATCGGCCACGGTGGAATGGGTGTTGTTTATCGCGCCCGTCAATTGAATTTGGATCGTGATGTCGCACTCAAAATCCTTCGTCCCGATGTCGATACCGATCCTACGTTTGCCGAGCGGTTTGAGCGGGAAGCCAAGCTGCTGGGTCGATTGAATCATCCCAACATCGTCAACATTCATGATTACGGCAAATCGGGATCGCTGTTTTATTTGATCATGGAATTTGTCGACGGCAAGAACCTGCGGGAGATCGAATGTGCGTCGCAGCTTTCGCCCGCCGAGTCGCTGGCGATTGTTCCTCAGATTTGCGAAGCATTGCAGTACGCACATGGCCAGGGCATTGTGCATCGCGATATCAAACCCGAGAACATCTTGATCGGCACCGATGGCCGCGTCAAAATCGCGGACTTTGGTTTGGCCAAACTGACGGAGGTCGGCGACGAGTGGGGTTTGACCGGACAATGGCAGATCATGGGCACACCTCATTACATGGCCCCTGAACAGGTCGAGCACCCATCCGAGGTGGACCATCGCGCCGATATCTTTTCGCTTGGAGTCGTGCTCTACGAAATGTTGACCGGCGAATTGCCATTGGGACGATTTGGTCCGCCTTCGTCACGAGCACGAATTGATGTCCGGTTGGATGACGTCGTGTTGCGGACACTCGAAAAAGAACCGCAGCGACGTTATCAACGGGTGACCGAAGTCCAATCGGACTTGGACCGTGTCAGCCAATCATCGTCCGCCACCACACAGCGCGCTGGTATTTTCCGTGGCACCGACACAGCATCCATCAAACGGTTCGCGGCCGACTGGAAACGGCAGCTTTTTCCGACCGATGCCCCGACGATAACCCGGGCCGCGGGCGTGCTTTGTATCGGAGGCTGGATTGAGTTGCTCGTGGCCGCGGGTTTCCTTTTGTTATCGCCGTTCCAAGGACGCGACACTGGATTGTTTCTCTTGAACGCCTTCACGGGCCTCTTGTTCTCACTGGTTGCCTTGCAGACCGCAGCGATGATGCGGCGACGAGAATTTGCGACACTCACATTGATCGGACTCGGACTCTGTTTGATTCCGGCCAACTTTAGCTGGTTCTTTCGTTTTCCGATCGCGGCGTGGTGCCTTTACACGTTGCGTAACCGACAAGCACGGTCGGAGTTCTCCAGCCCACGTTGGGTTCAGTCGCAAACCTATCAGTCGCTTGCCGGCGCTGCGGATGTCACCGCCGAGTCAGCGAAGGCCAGCAGCGCCAAAGCAAAAACATGGACGGCCCGCACCGTTCAACTCGCCACTGCCTTGGGATCACTACGCAGTGTCCGCGCGGGGGCAAGCGGACTGATCTTGACCGCCATTTGGACGTTTGGGTGTATCGCAACGATGTTCCTGGTCCATGTCGGTTGGACGGAAGTCTTTGCACCACAACGTTGGGAACTGAATGATCGTACCGCGATGCAGATAGACAATTCACTGGGTATCAACAACTTTTCTTTCACGGGATGGGGAAGCACCATTCAGCCATCCCTACCTCGGCGTCAACCGCTTGTATTGAACTCCCTCCAACTTTCCGCGTCCCAAATCAATGGGCCGCGCCAAACGACTTTGCACCGAATGTCGATCCAGTTGGACCATGCTGTCCCAATGTTTCACAACAACGACTTCCGCGGAGTGATTCCGCTTACCGAATCCGACTTGAGACAATGGCTCATTGACGCTGGTTCCACCCACCCCACGCAGCCCGGTGCCAATATTGACGCATTCGCGTTGGACGCCGTGCTGGAGAATCTTTATCAGATCGTCACCGACCTGCATCAGCAGCGACAAGTGATCGAATCGGACGTACTACCGATTTCACAATGGTTCTCCAACCCAGCGATCGGATCAGCCCGCATCGCTTCGATGCTCCACCGCGATCACCTTCGTCCCAATGGCTCACAAACACATACGATACGTAAGCAAGACTCATACGGAACCATTCTGGCAGGACTACTTGCGCTGGCGATCTGGCTGTTTGGAATACTGTTGATATTCCGTCGTTGGTACTGCACACGACGAGCCAACGATGTAGATCCGTATCGACAAAGCATTTTGGCGATGCTGCTCCATACCAGTGCGTTCGCCGCCGTTTTGCTGGCTTGCATCAGCTTCGCCGCCACCGTGATGCACAATTCGGGACAGTATCCTCTCTACGCCTGGCTGGGCGAACCCGGTTCGCTGTCGTTAAGAGTCATCCTGATGGTCGCGCTGATCGTCTTCGCCGTACTGGCGATCACCGGCGGTTTTTTCTTGCGGTATGAACGAATCCATCGACCGCTTCGATGGACCCTGTTTCCGACAGTCATCATCGGTACACTGGGCTTAACGGCTCTGGTTGCTTTTCATTTTCCCTGGTGGCATGACTGGCCACTTCTGACCCCACTGTGGCTGGGCGCCCTGGCTGCCGGTGTCGCGTATGTTCAACCACGTACACGTGTCGAACTTGCGGAACCGACCTGAGCGGAGAAATACGAAATCTTGTGAACCGCGACCGTGCCGTGCGAGGTTGGATGTCGCATCGATGAACGATCAAATGGGAGATCCGGTCGTGCCGAATCGATTGGTGCAAACGCTCTTGCTCTCGTCGGTCCTCTTGCTGGGACTCGGCGGAATCTGCCAAACAAAAACCCAAGCCGAATCTCCGAATTCGGATTGCAACCTCCATCCATCTGCCACGTTTACCGCACATGGTCACAGCGTCCTCTCAAGTCCGACCTTCATTGCCACCGACAATTCATCACCAAGCTTGACACGTCGGGTCTACGTCGATGGACGCGTCACCGCCCTCGCTTTCTCGCCCGACGGCGGCACGATCGCCGTGGGTGGCGACTCCTTGGCGATCCTGCTGCTGGACGCAGCGACCGGTCGAACAATCCGATCGATTCCGTTTTTCAGCGACGATGAACTTGCGCTCTTGGATGCGTCACCCGTTACAGGTGAACGCGTCGTCCGCGACGTTGCCTATTCGCCCGATGCAAAAGTGCTTGCTGTCGGTCACAGCACAGGCCTGGTCAAGCTATTTGACACCCACAGCGGTCAGTTGAAATCATCGCTGGATGACGTACGTCGCGAGCGGGCCGACGGGCAGCCGCTGCATGATTATTTGAGATTGCCACTGGCTCACGAAGATGTCTCGCGAGTCGCTTTCTCGCGCGATGGTGTTTGGATCGCGACGTGCGGCCAAACGATTGACTACCGCCGCGATCGTGTGCGGCGATTGGGGGCCGGGCCGACGGCGGGGCTATTGAAACTCTGGCGAGCAGACTCCGGCAAGTTGCAACGTGACCTGGATGGTGAGCACAATCAACAAGTGATGGACGTCGCCTTCTCCCCCGGCGATCAATATCTCGCCAGCGTCGGAAACTGGCGTAACGCACGGGAAGCAGGATCGGGTGTCAAGCTTTGGAACCTTCAAAACCTGCAAGTTGCCTCCAAGCTGGTGCCGCCCGAGTCGCAACAACAAGGCGCGACCCCGCTATGCATGGGATTATCAGCCGATGCAACAAAGATTGCATTGGGATCCTTTGTGCAGACTCGCCGCACGGGAGAGAGCCGAGGATGGATCCAAATCTTCGACATCGATTCTGGTACGGTCCAAACCAACTGGCTGGTCGACAGACCCGTACGGTCTGTCGCCTTCACTGCCGATAACAAATCGGTCGCCGCATTGAGCGGCAAGTGTGAATGTAGGCTGTGGAATCCTGCAACGGGTCAAACGCAGGCGGTACTGCAATCGGTCGGGAATCCCGCCGATACCTCGTGGACTGCGTTTGCGTTATCACCAAAGGATGACGTCATCGTCATTGGAGGACGCAATTCGCAGCCGCGAAACTTCCTGTACTGGTGGAAACTCAATCGCGGGTAACTCAGTCACACGGGACGTTGCTAGCGGCCAAAGCGGTGAGAATTCGAGAGCCGGTGCTCACCGGCCAGAATTCGGTCGACAAAAAACCACGCCCGGATGAAATCTGCCCTTCGAATTCAAATCAAATAGCGCAGCCTGCTGACACCCCGCAACGGTATGATAGGCACAATATCGCTGTGGCTTCGAGCTTCTTGAAAGGGAACATCATGGCAAGGATCGCGATTATCAATCCGGCGTTCGAGGTATCCTATTGGGGACTTGAGCATGCGCAACCGATGTTTGGCAAACGTGCGAACATGCCGGTTGCCAGCTTGCCGCTACTGGCAGCATTAACGCCTCCCGAACACGACGTTCAGCTATTCGACGAAAACGTTGAACCACTCGATTTTGATGAACTCGCCAAGTTCGACATTGTTGGCGTGACCGGAATGAGCGTCCAGCGATTTCGGATGGACGAAATCATTCGCGAACTGTTTTCACGAGACGTGTTCATCGCCGTTGGCGGCCCCTGGGTCACGGTCCAGGAAGACTACTTCGATGGCTTTGCCGATGTAATCTTTGTCGGCGAAGCCGAGACAACGTGGCCGCAGTTTTTGAATGAATGGAAAAACGGGAGCCATCAACAACGTTACGAACAGGCCGAGCGGACCGACATGTCGACCGTGCCGGTGCCCCGGCACGATTTATTAAAGAACGACTACTACATGGTCGGTAGCCTGCAGTTTTCGCGAGGCTGTCCTTTTCAATGCGAATTCTGTGACATCATCGTCACGTTCGGCAGACGGCCGCGAATCAAACAGGCGTCACAAGTGCTGGCCGAACTGGACTGTTTGATAAACGAAGGCATGCACATCGCCTTCATCGTCGATGACAACTTGATCGGCAACAAAAAAGCAATCAAACCAGTGCTTGCCGAGGTCGCAGCATGGCAAGAACGTCATGGTTATCCCCTCGTTTTCAGCACCGAGGCGTCGTTGGATATGTGCGAAGACGAAGAACTGATGGAATTGATGGCACGTGCCAACATCCAATCGGTCTTCGTTGGGATCGAAAGCCCGGACGAAGAATCGCTCAAAGAGGTCAAGAAATACCAGAACGTGCGAGAGCGTGGCGGCACAATCCTGGAAAAGGTCCACCAGATCCAAGATTTTGGAATCGAAGTTTGGTGCGGACTGATCGTCGGATTCGATAACGACACGGCCGATATTTTTAAGACGCAGCAGAAGTTTCTGAAGGAATCGCGTATCGCTCACGCCATGATCGGATTGCTGCACGCGATTCCCAAGACACCGCTACACGACCGGCTTCGTGACGAAGGAAGACTGGACTCGTCGGACGATTACACCTTCGGCACCAATGTCATTCCCAAACAAATGACACGAGAAGAGTTAAGGGACGGATACTTGGAAACGATGCAACAGGCATACCAACCCGATGTCTACTTTGATCGGCTCGATCAACTGTTCATTCATGACAAGTTCCAATTTCGTGTCTTCCAAACGGACTACTTCCGCAAACACCCCTGGCTACGCTTGAAGCAAACCATTTTCTTTACCATCGGGTTTGTGGTGATGTTTTTCCGACTGATGCGTCACACACCCGATCCAAAATTGCGTCGCATCTATCGATCGCGGATCCTGGGAGTCGTCAAATCACGGTTTACGTCGCCCGCGATTTATTTTTTCTACACGCTCAAGTGTGCAATGCATTATCACCATCACAAGATGACGGCAGAAATGGTCGCTGATCCTACCCAAGTCGTTTCGACGATCGGAAACGCGGTTACGAAGGAAAGCGAACACCCGTCCTGCTCGAGCCCAGCGGTCGTCCAACTAACGACCGCAGAACCAGCGGAAACGTAGCAGATTTATGCTGCTCGCTGGTCCCGCATCAAAATCTCCACATCGTTTCGGGCAACGTCATCCAGGCAATGATTCTTCGATCCCTATCACGATATCGGGAAGAACACGCAGCTTTTCAAATGGCTCGACGATGTCGTAGGTCGTGTCACTCTTGAAATCCGGATCGGGAAAAGTGAAACCCTGCCATGACCGCATCGATCATTTCCACTTCGCACAAGACTTGCACCTATCGACGGGGTTACAATAGCGGCCGACCCCATCCGACCGTCCCTCTCGAAAGCAAAAGCCGATGAATTCGAGTGCAGTCGTGACACGCAAAGATTATTTGATGAACTTTGTGAGTTTGGCGGTAACAGTGTTGCTCGTCACGGGCCTGATCCAGCCAGGTGGATCTGGTTCGATTGCCAATGCGCAGACAGATTCAGCAAATCGCAACCAAGACGACGCCGAGGATCGTGAGTCAATCGGCGACTGGCGTGAAATGGAAGACCGATTTCGTGAGTTGATCATTGCCGAAGCGGTTCGCTTTGATTCGGATGTTCAGCTACAAGCGATTGAAATCGTCAAGCAGCGCAAACTGCAGTCACCCAAATTCGACGATGCAATTCGCCGTGCCATGACGATTAATGACGAAAGTACGGACATCTGGCCCAACGTTCGCAACGCCATGACACTGAAACCCTTTTCGACTATCACGCAAAGCGACTGGATCGAATTGTGCCTGAATGTCCTTGCACGCGAACAATCGCGGTATCGCCAATTGTCAGCGAACTATAGCACCGCCGTCGCCATCAATCTTTTTAAAAATGCACGCGGCGGCGATTCAAAAGAACGCGTCCCGACAGAATTGATCATCGACCAGCTGAGTAAATCACCGAAAATTCTTGCACAACAGCTTCAAGAACGGCTCGACGACGCGGATCGCTCTGCACTCATGTGCGCAGTCGCCGCTTTGACGGACGCGGAGGGCGCCGGGCTTGTAACGCCGCTGATGGAGGCTGCCAAGTCAAAGGATGCCGTCATCAAAAAAACTGCGATCGCATCATTGAACCATATTCTAGTTCAGTTGGAGAAGAATCGAGTTGTGTCGTCGATCCCCGATGCCGTCGCGCTGACGGAGACCAATTCTAAACTTGTTCGCTACGCCGCCAAAATCGTGAGCCGTTACGATACCAACGACGATCGAGTCCTGACCGAGGATGAGTGGGATAAGATGCTAATGAACCCACTGAAAGCGGATGCCAATGGTGACGACAAAATCTCCATCAATGAATACGCGCAATGGATGGAAAGCCGCAGCAAATAGACCGCTGCGCTGCCGGCACCGCGTTTCCGCGTTGGTGTGATCCGGTCTTGTCACGAAATGTTTTCCGCCAACGTGTCACTCAACACTAAGAAGGCATCCGACAACGTTCCAAGGGTCCCGACAGTCGCTGTCGCGGGCTCCACACCGGACGACTCGTCCGACCATTGATCCATCACTCGATCAATCGCTGCTGGCCAACCGACAGGAACGACCTCGGTCGCGGGTAACTGCGATTGACCCATATATCGATGGGCTGAAACGAACATGGTTTCGTTACTCCTCCCATCGATGTGCGGACCCAACGGTCCGACGGTCCCAGCGATCATCTCGCCCTGCGGTACGTCTTCTGGGGGGACAAAAGCCAGGTCAGACAAAATATTGATGACAGTCAATATGTCCAGCGGAGTCAACAGCCCGTCGCCCGATGCGTCGTAAAATGCGTTCTCGAATTCATCGAGCGACGTCGGTGGCGAAAGCGGACCTGTTCCGAATGTTGCCTTGTTGATCACAGCGATGATATCCGCCGGCGTGACATCGCCACTGCGGTTGATATCCCCCGGCATCAATTCGTTCTGCCACGGCGACTCACTGATCACATGCAGTGCCGACTGACCCGATCGAATGACTTGTGCGAACTCGACGCCAACCATGACCGGAGACTCACTCACTGCGTCACCGGAAAAATTCAGCGACTGATTCTTTGACAATCGAATCACGATCGTTCCGTCGGAGCCAACAATCAGTGACAGGGACTGACCGTCAATCATTACCTCGGTTTCCCTGCTGATCGGCAACGTCACCTCCTCGAATCCACTCACGCGACCGTCCAACAACGCCACCAAGTCGACGGTCGATCCCTCTAGATCGATCACTAATTGGTCGTGCCCCGCACCGCCACGGATCAATGTGAACCGATCGCCCCGTAGCACAGCCCGGTCATCGCCATCTGACAAATCTACGAGTACCGGTCCAGTAGTATGAAGCAATGGATCAATCGTGACCGTCTGGGAGAGCTGATTCGTACGCACATCAATGCCGTCGGTCGTGGCAAAGGCATCGAAAGCGACGCCGGCACCTTCCTCGATCAAATAGACTTTCGATTCATCGTCGGCGACGCGAAACGACTCGATCTGATAATCGTGGATCATCACATCGACCGTGGTATCACTTGCACTCGTGAAATCTGGATCGGACGTCGCTGTGTCAATATTCAATTGAATCGTTGACGTCACATCCCCCTCGACCAACCAATCAGCCAACCCATGAACATCTAGGGTTTGCGCAACATTCCAAGATTCAGGGGTAAACATCAGACGCGTTGCAGACACAACCAATTGGTCGTTGTCGAAATTGACATCAACGGCCACGTCGCCGCTGGGTTGCGATCCGAGTCGAATCGAAATTTGGTCATCACCCTGCGTCTCGGTTACTTCGGTAACGCCGTCGGACTGATCAACGACGATTCCGATCATTTCATCGTCAATAATTTCAATCGTCGCCGTTGCGACATTAAAAGCGTTGGCTGTGCCTCGAATCGTAACCGTTCGATCACCGTCATTAGCAAAGTTATCGATCACGCCAATTGGTACGACCACTGACCGCATCCCGACAGGAATCGTCGCGTGATCGTCGAGCAATAGGTCGGGTGATCCAGGCTCCGAATCGGTTGTCAGCTGGAGCGTCAACGGGACGGCAAGATTAGCGGTATTACGGTGAATCA
>JABDKS010000627.1 GCA_013002105.1 Pirellulaceae bacterium
ATTCGTTGGAGTGAACCTGGGGCTGCGGCTTGCTCGCTGAGACGAGCAATCCTGACCCCAGGCTATCACCTGTCGCCGCTTCGCGGCTAATGAACACAGGTAAAACGCGAATTCTTGCAAAGCGCGCTCTGCAATCATCCTTGCAACTCAAACGACAATCGATCGCGGAATGACGCAACATCAAAACTCGCAGCAATAGCATGTTCCTGCGGCGAGACGACTCAAACCGAAGGAAATCCAAGACCCTTCGAGCCCTGAGCCAGGACCTGTCCTGGTGTTGCTATGCCGGGACCGGTCCTGGCCTTCGATCATTTAGCCGGTGATCTGTGCTCGTCGCGAGTGAGTACCCTTTTTCACTGGCGCTGCTGGCTGGCAACTACGCGTAATTTGCGCCGCTTCGTTGCGGTCCAGCCAATCGGGCTGTCTTAACGCAGAAAGTAAAATGGCTTGCGATTCAATAACGCGTGGGCGATGTCAGTCCAGACTTGCAAGTCATTCGTGCCCAGGTCGGGATGTTGTTGCAGGAAAGCTACCATGCGATCGAGTTCCTGATCGCTCGGTGACACCGTGTGAGCTTCGCGAACCATTTGAGCAATTCTCGCTCTCGGATCATCCACACCCGAGGCCATGACGCGATCCGCCCAATGTTTGGATTGTTCCAAGACGAACGGGTCGTTCATCAGGGTCAGCGCTTGGGCCGGGACATTGGAGTTACTGCGGTCGCCCTTGGGTCCAAACGGACTGGGCATATCGAACGCCAGCATGAACGGGTTCAGGAAATTTCGATAGATCGACAAGTAAACACTTCGTCGGCCCGCACCGTCCAACGGTCCGCTGCCCCGTGCACCGCGGCCAGTCATGAATTCGTTGCGATGCGTCGGGATACTCGGGCCGAATGGTTTTGGATCCAGTCTCTTTGAAACGGCCAAGATTGCGTCACGGATCGATTCCGCTGGCAAGCGACGAATTCGCATGCGATGCAAAAACGCATTCGTGGGATCGGCTGTCGCAATGAATTCATCATCGTTTGCGTCGCTCGGTACGCTCGCCTGATTGTACGTCTGCGACAAAACCATTTGACGCAGCGCTTTCTTGATTGACCAACCGTTGGACATGAAATCGGTTGCCAAATGATCCAACAGCTCGGGATGCGTGGGGATCTGTCCCTGTGGTCCAAAGTCATCGACGCTGGGTACGATGCCTCGGCCAAAAACATGGTGCCACAGACGATTGACGATCACGCGTGCGGTCAGAGGATTGTCGCGACTAGCGATTCGATCGGCCAATTCCAGTCTCGAGAGTGTTTCTCCGCCGAGTGCTTCCAAATTGCGCGGTGGAACTTCATCACCCAACGCGGCCGCACTTCCGCGGACATAGATATTGGCGTTTTCGGCGGTGCCCTGGGCCATCGCCAGCACATACTTTGGACTCGGCAAGCCCGCAGCCAGTTCGGTTGCGCGATTCAGCACCGACTCGGTCCCGGGGGCAAGATCTGAAATCGCTAGCAGATCTTTATCGATCAACCAATCGATAAAGTCGTTTCGCTTTCGCTGGCGATAATCTGCCAGCGATTGTTTCCACACTTGGTGCAAGCCGTCTGGCCCGTGTACCAATTCCGGAACCCATGGACGGGTAACTGGGGGTGGAGACGAGGAATCAGAAAACCAAATTTGATCAATTGCAATCGCGGCATCGCTATCATCGACGATTTCCAGATAGGCCCTGTGCCCGACATACTTTCGCAAGTCACCGGTCAGACTCTTCCAAACCCAACGCCCTTTGGTATCGGTTGCGCCGCCCGTCAACTCCGTTTGTCGGAACAAGAGCGCGTTGGCACCAGTCATCTGGTAATTATCAATGATGACTCGGATCTTGGCATTCGCCGTAGAACGCATGTAAAAATGAATATTCTTTGTCGCTATCTCGAATGTTGGCGAGCGAAGGATCCCAGCCGCACGTCGCCCAAACACTGCGCTATCCACGGTATCCGCAACCGGTCGCGGTTGATTGGCGATTGGGACAAACGATTCGACATCATCACCGTTGTCGACCATCTGAAAAGCGAATCCGGACGTCGTCCATCCAGCCGGCAAGGCATCGCCGCGAAAATCGACAAACAAGTGGTTGTCGGCCGCATAGCCCTCGCGCACTTGCTTTCGTGATTCCAGATGACGTGATAGCGGTTTCGCGACGTCATTGTTTTGAATCATCGCTGACAAAATTTCTGCTGGATCGTCGGACGCCGGATTTGGCTTGGCCTGCACCAGTAGATCGATCCAACGGCGAAGTCGCTGTGCGTCCAAGTCCAGGTTTTCGGCGGCGTCGCGGATCGCGTTCTCGTTTGGAACCGGGAACGCCGGTTGTCGATCCGATGGATAATCTGAAAAGACGATGTGATCGACATTAATGTGTCCCAATTCGCCACGACTATCATCGGTCAATCGAATGGTTGCTACTTTGCCGGCGTGCGCGGTGACATCCCAAGACTTCGCGGTCAGATCTTCGCGTTGATTGCCAGTCGCTGTGTGGATCACCTTATCGTCGAAGACCAAGTCGACTGTCACGCCACGTTTTCCACCGCCGACCAAAAGATTGATGTAGGGTCGTTTGATCGTGAACGCTGGAGATGTCAGCGTCCCAATCAACTTGTCCGAACCCGAGTAAGATCCCGCGAAAGCCTCTCCGATCTTTCCATTGACCTCTTGCTGGTCCTTCAGCGTTTCGCGTTGCGGATGCTGACCAAAGGCATTGCCTGTGATCGTCCAGTCGCCGTAACCAGACTCGAAATCGGCGAACACCTCTTCGGTCTGTTGCCCGCTATCGGGCTGATCGATGGTGGCGCGAATGACATCCTTCGCCGCGGCGAAATAAACGGCCGGGTTCAGTTTGGCGAGATCAGCTTCGCTGGGAGTGGAGCGGTTGGATTCGAAATCACTTCGCAGTGATCGTAGCTTTCCAACTGTCTCTTCGATTCTTTTTCCTGGGTCCAGTGGATACAACTGCCGACAGCTACTTTGGATATAGGCGCTCAGTGCGTAATAGTCGGCGGTGGAAATTGCATCGAACTTGTGGTCGTGGCAGCGGGCGCACGCGACCGTCAGGCCCAAAAACGCTTTGCCGAACACATCTAACTGATTGTCGATGATGTCGGCTTCATTCGTCAGCACGTCGGTGGGTGCATGCGTGGCTTCGTGCAGATACCAAAATCCGGTTCCGATGATCGCTTCGTTGTACTTTTGTTGCGGGTGTCGTCGGGGCTTTTCGATCAAGTCACCGGCGATGTGTTCGCGAATGAATTGATCGTACGGGACGTCCGCGTTGAATGCCCGTATTAAATAATCGCGATACTCAGTAGCGTGTGGCAGCGGATAGTCAAATTCGTGACCATACGTTTCGGCGTAACGAACCAAGTCCATCCAATGTCGCGTCCATTTTTCGCCGAAGTGCGGTGAATGGAGGAGTTGATCCACAACCGT
>JABDKS010000641.1 GCA_013002105.1 Pirellulaceae bacterium
CGACACGTCACCGTGGTTCTCAACGGCGAGAAAGTCATCGACAACCAACCCGTTACCGGTCCCACCGCCGGTGCCGTGCATACCAACCCCGCTCTACCGGGACCGATCTATTTGCAAGGCGACCACACCAATGTCTCGTATCGCGACATCTACCTGGCACCCGTCGTGAAGGACTAGATAGCTTGCGTGTGCAAGCACGACACCCGGCTTGGATAGGAGCAACTGTTGACACCTACTCGCCAAATGTTTTCGCTTCTCTACTTGGTCATCGTGTTTGGCTGCGACAACGTCTACGACGCTGTCGCAGACGAGCGGCCACCCTCAACTGACTATTGCCAACGGCTTGAACAGGAAATCCAGGGTCGCAAACACGGATTTCTTACCGGTAATGTGACGTACTATGTCGGTGGTTATTATGCCAGTTGGAAACGGATCGAAGATGAAACCATCGGTCTGACTCACCCCTTTCATCACGATCTGCGCAGCCGCGGCGTTGGGTTGCTCGATAGCGAAATCGCCGGAAACGAGCATACCGGAACTGGCAACGATTACCTGGGCTGGGAGTTCTACAAGGATACTCGAGTTCTGTACGGCAGCGTCGTGATCGACGGAACGGAGTTCGAAAATCCCAAACCAACGAGCATGCGTTGGCGACCCGATAGACTGATCTGCGAATACGAACTCGGTGGTGCCACGCTCAGGGAAGAAAAATTTATCGCCGCCAACGATGCGGCAGCGTCGATCATTACCGCATCGAAACCGGTAACGCTTCGGTTTGCCGGTCACAGTTTTTATCATCGCGGTAGCGTTTCCTCGTCCGCATCGATTCAGTTCGACCGCGAAAACAACGCGATCGTCATCACCGAAGGCGGAACGGTGAAGTCGCAACCGGATCCGAATTCGAACCCCCGAATCGGCCCGTGTGTTTACACCGGCATGACAACCTCCTTGAGTGCTTCGCGTGATATCGCACAATCGGTCGCCACCGAGCGGGACGAGCGAGGCGTTCAGCATTACACGTTTTCAGTTCCCTGCGATGGCGATGGCACAACCGTTTCTTGGGCGATGCATGACGATCCCCAGGTCGCTGTCAACTCCGCAACTGAGATCACTGAAAATCAAGAATCGTGGCTCGCCGCAAAGACCGCCGAGATCAATCGGCAACTCAACGACGAAATCCCCTGGTTCCGCTGTCCGGACAAACGGTTTGTCGATATCTATTACTACCTTTGGTCGCTGTACTTGATGTACTACATCGATGTGGGTCACGGTTGGGAGCAGGAGAACCATACTCAGACAGCCGTCAACAATTTCCTGGGCATCCACCGCTACGACGCAGCTTTCCAAATCAAAGTCGGCGCGTGGACGACGGATCAACCCAAATACGCGTATGGAAACGTGCTCACCTGGAAACACCTGACCCAAAACGAACGCTACCGCGAATTGCCCAACGGCCTGCGGATGATTTCTGACAACAAGGGCATCGCCTGGCACAGCGGCGCCTACGGTGGGGAAACGTCCGAGCACGTCTTGGGCGCATGGCAGATCTACGAGCACACCGGCGACGTCGATTTTCTGAAAGCATGTTACGAAAACCACTTTGCAAACCTATTTCGAAAACAGCTTTCGGTGTTTGCCATGAATCAGTTCGAGGTCGCCGCCACCCTGGAAAAGATGGCGAAGCTGACGGGCAACGATGCCGATGTCCAACACTGGCAAAAGTTGATCCGACGCGATCGAGAACATATCCGGCTGATGTTCGACCAACGGTGGGAGATGAATGGAGTTCACAACTACTTCGCCGCGCCAAATAACGGCATGATCATGACGAACGGATTCTGGGCGATGCGGTCGCCGCACTTTCCACGTGAATACGCAAAGCCGATGGTCGACGCCTGGGCCTTCGATCGGGACAACGGTTTCTACGGCAAGTTTTTTCCACTAGCGATGTCGCAACAATCAATGAAGGAGTTCAAGACAGACGTCGATCATTCGTTCGGCTACACACCCGACACCGCGTACTTCACGCTCGATGGGATGTTCCGTCAAGGTTTGGTTGCCGAGGCGACCGAACTGACTTTGAACCACTTGTCCAATTACAACTACCACGAGGCGTGGCAGATCCCCGTCGCGCCAGAGGCTTACCGACGGGATCTCACGCTGTTTGGTGATCAGTATTCCAATTTCAACGCGGGAAAGATCTTGCTGTATCTCGAAGGACTTGCCGGATTGAAAGTTTCTTTGCCCAACAAACGACTCACGATCCATCCGGCGCTCCCGGAGCAGTGGGAGTGGATGGAGGTTCGACTGCCCATTGCAAATCAATGGACCAAGATCCGGTACACCAAAGATGGCATTGAGGTCACCGGCTGCCCGCTGCAGGTTTCAAAACCGTAGCGGTAGGCCAGGACTTACGAAACAGTTGCATCCAGCGGTGGGGGGGAAATGCACCAGAATGCCTCGTTGAGTTTGGGTCAGCCTGTTGGCGAATTAGATGGACAATCGTTGCGCAATGATGGACAATTCATAGGTCCAACCCAAATGCCAGGGAGCATCCGTAATATGAACCGAATCCTATTAGGTGCAGTCATCGCACTTTTGTATTTCGCGCCGGCAGCACAAGCTGATCGACTGCAACTTTCCAATGGTGATGAGATCGAAGGCAAGTTGCTTGAGATGTCTGGTGGCACGATTAAGTTTAAGCACCCTGTACTTGGCGAATTTACTTTGCCGCGAGCGCAAGTTCACGCCATTGAACTGGGCGAACATCGCGGCGGCAAACGCATCATGTCCGATGGCACCGAGGCACCGCCGGAGACTCCCGAAGAGGTCATCGATCGGTTGGTCAATCCAGCCGTGGACAAGAATGCCGTCAAGAAGCTTGAGAAAGGCGCGAAACATCATGACACGGCAGAGGGTGTGATCGAGCAACTGCGTCGTGAAGGCGTCGACGGCAAAACGATGAATCAGTTGCATGGAATGCTGCCTGGATTCGGCAGCCCCGTCGTCCAAAAGCATTTTGAAGATCGCGTCACCGGTCTGATGTCAGGCTCCCTATCAATCAATGACATTCGCAACGAGGCGATTGATGCGCGAGATCAGCTCGGAAAACTGATGGATGATCTGGGACCCGACGGCAGAGCGTTGCAAGGTTACTTTGGAATTCTTGACGGATTCATTAAGAAGACTGACCCGAACAAACCCCTTTCCGTGCCATCGATCCCGGCCCTCCAACCCAAAGCCATCCCACCGCAGTAAACCTTAACGCTGCAACCTTATTGTGCCGTTGCACGAACGCGGCGTTGAAATACCGCATTTGCCGCTACGAGTCATCAGCATGGGTCGCCCCAAGAT
>JABDKS010000655.1 GCA_013002105.1 Pirellulaceae bacterium
GCGGTTGCTGCCCATCGGGTTTCTTTGCAATCACCCGTTGTTTCCCCATCAGCGTTGTCCACGACCGGTCCTCTTGGCAATCCCAAAACGATTTCTGGGTTGGACGATCACTCCAGTGGGCAACAGCCAACGGAATCCAAACCGGCAGCAGCCACTCAGCCCGATCGCCAATCGATTCTTCGCCAACTGCGTTCTCAAGTCGGGTGTGTCTCGGTCGCAGCACCGCCGGCGTGCGAAACATTCTCTACCGGCTGCCAAGTCATCGATGATTTGTTGCCTATCGGTGGGTTAAAAAAGAACACCGTGACCGAATGGGTGGCGGATTCGGACAGCAGTGGTGCAGCTGTGTTTTCGTTGATTGCCGCTGCAACCCACTTGTGTCAACCAACTCGCCAGCAACGATCTTGTGCCGATGGAACCTCGACTGGGGGTCCTTTTGCTGGAGGACCCTTGGTGGTGGTCGACAGCGAGAGCCATTTTTACCCGCCCGCCGCGGTTGCTTTGGGCATCCCCGCCGACCAAATCATTCTGGTCCGACCAGAGCGCCACGCCGATGTGGTTTGGGCAATCGATCAAGCATTGCGATGCGATGCGGTCGGAGCGGTCTGGGGGCATGTGGGATCGCGACTGAATGACCGGGATGCAAGACGATTTCAGTTGGCCGCGGAAATCGGCAATACGCCTGGTTTGCTGGTGCGTCCGGCTGCGGTTCGTGGTCGCCCCAGTTTTGCCGAAGTTCGTTTTCATGTGCAGGTTGCAGACGCTCATGTACAGGTCGGCAACGCTGGCGCGGTCGGTCGCCGGCAAGCGGCTCCTCTTTTTGCAACACCGTTTCTCGCCGCTCAGATCACCTTGGATCGGTGTCGCGGCGGACAAATCGGTAACCAAACTTGGGTTCAAATCGATGATCGAGGACGTCTGACACCGCTTGAGCGCAAATCCATCTTGGTTGCCTCTGGTCGACTCGCTCCCATCACAACAGCCCAGACCACATCAGCCCAGACCACATCAGCCCAGACCACAACAGCCCAGACCACAACAGTTCCCGCGGCAGTTCCACATGACACCTCCCACCGACCCCAAACGGCTGCTGTGCATCTGGCTGAGCAATTGGCCCGTTCAGCGTCTCTCAAGCGAGATTCTCAGCAATCCGACTCGAACCGAGAACGTCGCGCCTGATTCGCCGCTCATCATTTGGCGAACCGATCCGCGTCGCGGCCGATTGGTTGTCGCATGTTGTGATCGATCCGCCGCGATGGGAGTTCGTGTGGGGATACCGGTGGCTCAAGCCAGCGAGATGGCGGTTGCTCACCAACAGAACACAAACCCACAAAAAGCAAACCGGCAGAACGCAAACCGGCAAAACACTGCTGCGTCCCACAACGCTCACTCGGTTCATTTTGCCCCGCCGTGGGTTTGCGAGCACGAACCCGACTTGGATCGCCAAGCCTTGGAGCGAATTGCCGACCTGGTCCAAAAAAACATCAGTCCATTGGTCGCCATCGAACCGCTGGGCGATCGTCCTTGGGCAGGCCAAACGCTTCATCAGCCCGATTCATTGTTGTGCGACATCACCGGCGTGGCTCATCTGTTTGGTGGTGAATCGCAGTTATTGCAAGCTGCCGATGCCCAGTTTGCACGGTTGGGTTTGTCGGTGCGAATGGCGATCGCCAATGGCGTCACTGCGGCCTGGGGACTGGCTCATTACGCCGACGATCGACAGACGATTTTGCCGATGACGGGCCGATCACACACAGATCACGCGTACACAAATCCTGCAGACACAGATCCTGCAGACACAGATCCTGCAGACACCGGTGATTTGGATTTAGAACTTGCGGCGCAATCATCCGGAGAATCGGAAGCAGGTTCGGGGGTGCCGATCGAAGCCGCTTTGTTGCAACTGCCCGTCCAATCGCTTCGTATCGCCCCCGAGACGGTGACAACGCTGGCGCGACTGGGGGTTCATCATGTTGACCAATTGTTGCGGTTACCGCGATCGGGATTGGCCACACG
>JABDKS010000664.1 GCA_013002105.1 Pirellulaceae bacterium
GAGTGTTGCAGTCGGGTGGAAACAATATCGATTCGGGGGATACCAGCGGATTCAATCAACCCACCGATCAACTGAATTCCGATCCTTTGTTGGCTGATTTGTTCGACAATGGCGGTCCGGTTCCGACGCATGCGATTGCCTTTGGAAGTCCAGCGATTGATCGAGGCGGCGACATCGGACCGGCAACGGATGCACGCGGAGCAACCCGACCCTTTGATGGCGACGATGACGGTAACGTTTTGTTTGATGTCGGTGCCTTTGAGTCCAATCAGGCAGCGTTCATCGGCGCTTTAACCGTCGAAGATTTGACGGTGAATGAAGACGCCGGTGTGGCAACGTTTACCGTGACCCTCGATCGCGACACACCCGCCTTTACCGTGGATGTGCGGACGGTAGACGGCTCAGCGATTGCGCCCGACGACTACGACGACACGCAGGTCACACTCAGCTTTGGCGGGATTGCGGGCGAGCAGCAGACGGTCGACATTGGCGTGAATGACGACGATGTCGTCGAAGGACTCGAGAATCTCGTCATCGAATTGCTCAACGCCAGTAACAATCAGATTGACGCTCGCGATACGGCACAGCTTTTCCTCACCGACAATGACACCGCAACGTTGACAATTGACGACATCACGGTTGGTGAGGATGTAGGCACTGCGGTTGTTTCGGTTATGGTTGATAAGGCGGTTGACGGCGGATTCACGGTCAATTTTGCAACTTCCGACGGAACGGCCGTGGAGCCGGACGATTACACATCGGCTGGCGGCATACTGACATTTGCCGGTGACGCGGGGGAAATCCAAACGTTCAATGTCACGATCATCGATGACGATGACTTGGAGGGTGCGGAACAGTTCAACGTTGGGCTGTTCTCCGTTTCCAATCCGGATGTGAATGACTTGGATACGTCCGTTGTCAACATAAACGACAATGACGTGGCCCAATTGTCGATTGACGATGTGACAGTCAACGAAGCCGACGGGACGGCGATGCTGACGGTAACGCTGAATCGCAACATTGTCGGCGGCTTTACCGTCGATGCATTTACGGCGGATGACACGGCAATTGCCCCGGGTGATTACTCCGACACCGTGCAAACGCTGAGCTTCAACGGTGTCGCTGGAGAAACGGAAACGATTCTCGTACCGGTTAATAATGACGCCGATTTGGTGGAGGAAACCGAATCATTCACCGTCTCGTTCCGCAATGCATCCGATGGACGCGTCGACGTCACCGACTCCGCGACGGTGACGATCAACGACGATGACATGGCGACGCTGAGCATCAATGACGTATCTAATTTAAGTGGTGTCATCAGCTTCAGCATCACGTTGGACTCCGACGTCGACGCTCCGTTGACGGTGGACGTTGCAACGATGGACATCCCCGGGCAAGCGGTCGCGGGAGATGATTACCAGCCAAACGCGGAAACGTTGACATTTCAGGGGAATGCCGGTGAAACGCAAAGCTTTGACGTTTTTGTGGAGCCCGACGCCATCGTCGAACCGGATGAGACGTACCAGGCCATTCTGTCAAACTTGCAAGCGGGTTCGCGCGACGTACAGATCCTCCGTGGCACCGGCACCGGTACCATCGTCGATGACGATTCGGCGACGATCACGATCGATGACGTCACCGAAGCCGAGGACACCGGACCGGCAACCGTCACTATCCGGCTCAACGGTGCCGTCCAAGATGGATTCACGATTGATTTTGCGACCATCGATGGGACCGCTGTTTCTCCCGACGACTACGCGGCTGCCGGCGGAACCTTGAACTTCGACGGAACGGCCAACGAATTCAAAACCGTCGACATTTCGCTGGTTAACGACTTTTTGGTAGAGCCAAACGAGACGTTCACATTCAACGTATCGAATCTGATCACGTTGGGCGCAAATCCGGCGCCGGTCGTGGCCATTGATGCGACCGACAATGCGACCGTGACGATCACCGATCCGTTGGTGACCGATGTCGATTTGGCGGTCGCCATCCAGGAAAGCCAGGATCCGATTCGCACTGGCGACCCGATCCAGTACACCGTTTCGCTGACCAACAACGCGGTCATTCCAGCGACTGGAATGAACTGGGTGACGACGGTTCCGCAGCCATTGAATATCCAAACGGTCACGGCGCCCGCTGGTGCTGTGGTTGACGTGAGTGGCGGTGTGATCACGGTCGATCTATCGCAACTGAATCCGTTGCAGTCGGTGGATCTGACGATCGATGCCGTCGCGGGTAACACTCCAGGCATCGTAACTGTTTCCAGCAATGTTTCGTCGGTCGAAGACGACACGGACCCGGCGAATAACACGGCATCCGAGCAAACGACCATCGACCAGGCCAATGGAATTGCCGGCCGAGTTTTTTGTGACGCCAACAACAGCGGCGATCACGATCCGGGAGAGGAGGTTGTCGATACGTTGGTGTTTATCGACCAGAACCTCAACAGCAGCTTTGATGTTGGTGAGGAGAATACGCGATCCGATTTTGAGGGACGCTACCAGTTTGCGGATATCGTTGGCACCAATTTGCAGGTTTCGGTCGCCGTTCCGCCGTCGTGCAACACAATTCCCGATCGTCCCAGCGTGAATCGTTTGGTGATGCCGGTGGGTGACGTGGCCCGCGCAATCACCAGCGTCGATCTTGGCAATGATGGCGATCTTGATCTGGTCGTCTCGGCGGACTTCAGTAATTCGTTGACGGTGCTGGAGAACACGAACAATGGTTTCGTGCGTCTGATGGACATTGCGCTGGGTGATCGACCGCAATCGGTTTTCGCGTACCAACCTCAAGGAAGCTTGGAGCCAACCATCGCGGTGGCTGGAATCGGTACACCCGATAATGGTGGCGCAGTGTGGGTCACCAATGGGTCCGGGCCAGCCGTTCGCCATCCCGGCACCAACGGGCCAATTGACGCGATTGTCGGTGATTTTAACGATGACGGATTGCCGGATATTTTGTCAGCATCCTTCCGCAGCCCGCAGTTGGATTTGCGGATGGGTGGCAGTTTGCAATCGCAAATCATCGATTCTCAAAGCCAGCAGATCTTAAGTATCGCTGCGGGTGATCTGATCGGAACGGATTCGGGTCACGAGGTGGTGGTCAGTGGATTCGGTCACGGCAACGCGACGCAATTGGAGTTGTACGACTTCGATGCAGCCGGTGGACTCACCAAAGTTCATTCCATTGCAACACCTTCATCGACGGTCGAAGTGGCGGTTGCAAACGTCATTGAAGATGTAAACGGAGAAACGAACGAGATTGTGACGCTGCTGGCGTCCGGCCAGATTGTCGTTTATCCGGTCAATGGCTCCACGATTGGCAACGGTGTGACGACCAGCGTGCGTCGCGATGCATCGGCATTCGATTTTGGTGATTTTAACCAGGACGGCATTACCGACGTCGCTGTGGCGAACTTGGGTGGCCAACTGATCGAACTGTTGGTGGGTACCGGCGACGGGCGATTCGTCTTGATAACGACTGTCCGCAACGTTTCGGCGCCTTCGGACTTGGTGGTGGGTGATTTCAACCAGGACGGTTT
>JABDKS010000669.1 GCA_013002105.1 Pirellulaceae bacterium
TGAATCCGGCTGACATGATGACTGCCGTGCTGAGCCCCATGAAAGTGATTCCGATTGGAGCCGATCCGGAGAACACACGCGACCTGATTCTGATCCCGCGTAACGAAACGTGGATGGCCGAAGCGGAATCCCAGTTGGATCAGAACGGCACATTGTCCGGTTACGTCAGCTCCTACAGCGGCGATGAGTTCATCAAGATGATGATGGATTTCTCTGGCGTGGACGATCCAGAATTGGAAGCCGAACTGGCCAACAAACCCAAGGTTTACACTCTGGAACCGCGCAGCGAGCCGATCGATCGATCCAACGCTGCATCCAACTTCTGGCTTTGCGGTTTCGGATTGGCATTCTCGCTGATTATCTGCGCAAGCGGTGGACCATCCATTATCTGTTGCGTCTTTTTTATGTTGCCGTCGTTCATCAGCTTGATTGGGTACCCGATGCGATACGGTCGTGGCGGTATCTTCACGCGACTCATCTACTTCATCGCCGGTGTCGCAATGGTGTCCTACGGATACAACCTGATGATCGTCAGAGGTCAATTTGGGCATATCGGTGGCGACCCGATTTTGCATGGCCTCGGATTTATCTGTACGTTTCTTGGACTCGCCGCTGTGCTGGCGACACCGGTTCAAATCATGGCTCGCAAGTTCGCTCAGAGCATCGATACCGCGCCGCGTGAGACTAAAAAGACCAAGCGAATGAGCTACGAAGCAGCCTGCTCGCTCGCTCCTCGCGAAGCGGACACGGAACCTGAGTATCAAGATCGCGGCTTGGTTGCGTCCACCGGCCAAGCACTGCCTGCTGCGATGCAACAAGTCACCGATTCGCTTGAACCGCTTGGCTTCGGCCCCCCGATCGATGCTCAATGGCAAAACGGGGACGTAAACATACCCACAGCGATTCAACTTGGTTGCGACAACATGGTCGTTTGCGATGTTGAATCGGTCGACGGCAACGTACAAACACGGCTCGTCAGCGTTTTACACGACGGCCTTTGCATCATCACGTTATCAAAAGATTCGCCCGTCCAGCGTGATCACCGAATGGGTTCCAATGGCTATTACCTGCGCGGTGCAAGCAACGATCCAATGGAGATGATGTCGCTGCATCTAGAAGAGACCGCGACGATGGCCGAAAAGCGTGACACGACCGTTGTCAAACTTGACGACAGCGAAATTCGCGACGTATGCCTGCTCGCACGCCGTGCGTTGGCCGACGTGCGCGCACAGTATGGCGAAGAACTTTACGAAGTTGGCCATGCCACCTACGGCCGATTCCGATTCCCGCCGCAACGAGTCGTCGGCGAACTGGCAAGCGTGTAAGCGGTCGTTGTCTAAGAAACCACGGCAGCAGCAGCCTTCATATTCTGCATGCTCTCGGTCACGAGGGTCTCGACACCGGGTTCGTAATCAAAGACTTCTACACTCACCCAACCGTCGTAGCCGACGTCACTGAGTGCCTGAAAAATGGGCACGAAATCGACTTCGCCCATTCCCGGTCCACGTCGATTGGGGTCGTTGGCGTGAAAGTGCAACATCACATCCGCGTTATCGCGAATCAACTGGTCGATCGGCGTCGACTCCGTACTCATCGCCTTGACATCCAAATGCAATTGCACGTTCTCGCTCCCGATCATCGACGCAAGCTGACGCCCTTGAGCGGCCGTGTTCAAAAAGTTTCCTTCTTGCGGGCCCAACGGCTCCAGCGCAATCTTCACACCGCGGTGGTCCAATGTCTCTACCGCCCCGCGGATTACTTCGGCCGCGTTAGCCATCGCTTCGTCCATCGATTGCCCTTCTGACAGATTGCGTTGCTGAGGCGAACCGAGCACCATGACTTTTCCGCCTAGATCACTGCACAGACGCGCCAATTCGCAAAGGTACTCGGTCGTTTTCGTTCGCACGGCAACGTCCGGTGTTGTCAGATGCAAGCCTTCGGTTTTGGCCAGCAACCAGTGCAACCCAATCAACTCGAATCCGGCATCTTCGACCGTTTGACGATAGGCCGCTCGTTGGTCAGCCGTGTAGGAGAAGATATCATCGGTCAACATGAACGGCGCAACTTCCCAGCCCGTGTAACCAGCCTCGCGAGCGTATTGCAGAGCCTTGTCGAGCGACCAATCCCCAAACGTCTCGTTGCAGATTGCATATTTCATGTCGTGATGTTCCCGACGGGGAGGATTGACTGCGATTGTGACGGCATCTGATGATGCCCCCAGGACCGCGGGAAGCCCACATGGAGGGGCGTTGTTTATGGCGAAGTGCAAAACGTGCGAGTGATCGCCCGCGTCACCATATCAAAACCAACGCGGTGCGGTAAATTGGCGACTCGATCAGACCGTCCGTTTTTCATTCCTTTCCCCACGCTTGGTTATTCCCATGTCACGCCCGCGCCCCTGCTCGTTGAACTGGCAACTGTGTGCCCTCGCGGTGCCCAGTTTTTTAACGATTAGTCTTTTGACGACCGGTCTGATCGCTTCCAGCGCCGCCATCCATGCTGCCGACACTCAATGGCCGCAGTTTCTCGGGCCCAACCGTGATGGGAAGACGTCGCAATCAGGCTTGATCGATTCGTTTGCCGACGGCGGTCCCAAAGTGCGGTGGAGTGTGCCAGGCGGCGTGGGCATGTCGGCCGTTGCGGTCGACCAAGGACAAGCCGTCACGATGTGGAATACCGAAAACGAGCAACAACTTGTGTCGCTGGATTCGGCGACGGGAAAATTGAATTGGAGTGTCGCACTTGGGCCAGCCTATAAAAACGCGCAAGGTGACGGACCTCGATCCACACCCCTAATCGACGGCGATCAGGTCTTTGCATTCACCGGAAATGGCCTACTGGCCTGCGTCGATTTGCAAACCGGTAACATCATTTGGCGCAACGACGTGGTGGCCCAACTGCAAACAAAGTCCGCCGAGTACGGCATGGCGTCATCACCATTGAAAGTCGGCGAACTGATCGTCGTGCATGTTGGTGCCGCCGACGCGACCATTGCAGCGGTCGACGCCGCGACCGGTACGATAGCGTGGACCGCCGGTCAGGGAGCTGCCGGCTATTCGTCGCCCGCACGCATGAAGCTCGACGGTGTCGACCAGATTGTCAGTTTGACCGCGAGCGGTGCATGGGGATTGGAGCCGGCAACGGGTAACGTTCTTTGGAGCTATCCGTTCAAAACGCCCTACGATTGCAACACGGCCAACCCAGTCAATATCGACGGAGGCGTTTTCCTGTCCGCTGGCGAAAATCACGGCTGCGTTCTGTTGGACATCAAAAAACAAGACGGTGCGTTCAAGGTCACTCAGCGATGGGCGTCGGTCGACACCAAAAGCGTGATGCGTAACGAATGGCAAACGTCCATCGTCGTCGATGGCTACCTGTACGGTTTTGACAACGTCGGCAGCGCCGGTCCCACCACGCACCTCAGTTGCATTCGTGCCGACACCGGTGACCCCGTTTGGCAGCAAACCAGATTCGGCAAAGGTAATCTGGTTTTGGCCGACGGGAAACTTTGGATCACCACAATGAAGGGCGAACTGGTGCTAGTGAAAGTCTCCGCGGAAAGCTACCAGGAACTGGGACGCGCACAGCTGTTCAAAAAAACTCGACAATCGCTTTCGATTGCCGATGGGTACGGTTACATCCGCGACGACCAAAACGTCTACTGCATCGAACTGAAATAGCACCCGCCACAAAAAACGCCAGCACGATGTGCCGGCGTTGTGTGTTGGGGCCTCGGTCAAGATGAGCTGTGCGAGGTCTTAATTACCGAACGGATCGTCGCCGCCTCCGCCGAACGGGTCATCGCCACCAGCGGCCGGTGCAGCGTCCCCCGCAGGTGCAGCATCTCCGCCAAACGGATCAGCACCACCAGCCGGCGCGTCGCTGCCTGATGGATCACTGCCAGATGGATCGCCACCGAATGGATCGTCGCCGCCAAATGGATCAGCACCGCCGGCCGGCGCGCCACCAAACTCCGCGGGATCCATCTGCATTTCGCCCCCGCCGCCCATCATCATTTGACCGAACGCCGCACCGACAGCCTTTTCTAGGCCTTCGGGGCGTGGGATGACAACGTTCACATCGTTGCCGTCTACCGTCGTGACCAACGCATTGAGAATCGCGGTGCCGGGTTCCTGCGCATCAGGTCCGGCAGCGGGCAAGAATTGTTGTCCAGCGCCTTTCGCCATCGCCAACAACCCGCCCAAAATTCCGTTGATCCTGGTTGCAGCGTCAGAATCGCGTCCCGTCGCTGTCAACCAGAACAAGTCGTCATCGGTGAAGTCCAAGCCCAAACGCAGCACGCTCATGTCGGTCACAAGAGCAACTGCCGGTTGCGCCATGGGCGGAATCTGTTCGCCGGCCATTTTCATGCCTTCGTCGATCAAATGCCGTGACCCGTCCAGGTCCAACGCGACCCGAATCGCAGCTCGCGGCATTTTCGGCCACGCAGATGCCAAATTCGTGGAAAACAGATTTCGATCAGGATTCGTGATGTAACCGTCCGTTCCGAACTCGATCGTGTCGGGCGAGATCTTGTGCATCAGCATATTTTGCGGAGTGCCTTCGGCCTCCGGCGGCGGTCGATAATATTCCTTGCCACCAATTGTTTCGGTGGGACTGTTGGCGACGATTTCGTCAAACGACTTCTGAGCGATTTTTTCATCTTTGAACTGAAGTCGAATGAAGAAATTGAAATCTAAAGTATCCACACCGTCACCGGCCTGTTGCAACGATTGCACATTCGGCGGTGCTCCGACGGCGCCAAAGACACGACGTATCTCGCTCGGCTTAAGTGATTCGTTGGGCCCGCCTCCCCCAGGTCCCAATGCTGCCGACGGATCTTCCATGCCGGTTTCCTTTGCCAAGTCGCTGGTCGTCAGACGATCCAAATACACATCGAACGCCAAGACCGCCTTTTGGTCTTCAGCGACCTGTGCGTCGACGCTGGTGGGCTGGGCAACGATCGATGTGATCGCCACTGCAAACATCAGCAGGGCAAGCGGTTGTCGCATTGGAAGTTCTCCGTGAGAAAGGGGCGGGTTCGCAGCCAAGAAATCGAGTGAGCTCCAGATTCGAGTGAGCTCCAGCAACGAGTCGACTCAGTGTCTAGGCAGCGTTGGGACCAAGGGTAGGCGCGCAAAAAAACGGCGGGTTGATTGTAATCCATCCCGCCGCATCGATCTCAGTAGTGAAAACGAGAGCCGTTTCACAATGAAATTGACTATTTCGTGCACATCAACCAGCCAGCCCTTTGAGCATCGGCACCTTGGCCAGAATTTGGTTGACCACGTCATCACCGACCTTCTCTTTCAAAAACTCGATGACCGTAGCCACAAATCCACCGAGTTGATCCGTTTTCAATCCTGTCGAGCTCAACGCCGCGGCCATCCCGAGCGCGCCGCCACCGGACCCCCCCAGCGCACCCGATGCCATACCAGCCAACGACCCCAGCAATCCTCCGCCACCGGCAGGTGCTGCCGCTTCGGCACCCGCGGCTGGCTCCGCGGTGGCGCCGGCACTCGCCGCTGCACTTGCACCAGGGACCTGCGCTTCGATCTTGGCGAACAAGTCGGCTCCAACGTTGTCCTTGACCATCGCCATCGCCTTGTTGGTCGCCGCGCTAGCGGTCGTGGCGTCAATTCCTAATTGGCTGGTCAGTTTCTGAATCAATTCGTCCATCGTTCGCTCGTCTCGGTAGAGTCACATCGAATGCCGCCCGCGTCGGAAGATGCGGAGGAAGAACGGCGTTTTCGTTCGGAAAATCATTACCCTTTTTCAGCTTGTTGACCACCGGCGCACCGGCAGCGACAGCAAGCGTGGCGGCTGAATAAAAGCCGGTAAATAACGCGAAATCACAGGCCCGCGTCCGCCCAACCAAATCCGTCACGTTGCGTCGGTAGTCCAATGGACCGATCGATTCGAGTGATCGCGCTTCACATTGCATCATCCAAAACCACGCATCCATCCTCCGAAACCACCCATGCCTCCCAAACAACCGGGTCGATTTTGCCTGGATTGCCCTGTTTGTTGTTGAAGGTGTCGAAGTAAGAAAAAAAACTGTTTCGAACATGTTTTCCACAATGGCCGAGAGTGTATCCACGTGATTTCGGTAAGCCTTTATCAGCGTTGGGCTTATGCACAACGAGCGAATTATCGCTGCGAGTGTCCAGCTTCGGATCTCTGATCGTAAGCATTGGAATTTCAAAGACTTAGAGCCAAATCGAGCCGTGATTGACAGGCCCAATGCAATTCATAAGATTCCACAAGTCGCCCACATGTAGTTGCAACGGCTCGCGTTGCCACTACCGGTAGTGCTTTCAATGCAAATCAGGGAAGCAATTCGATTTCGGGAGCATTTACGGAGGAATGCCAAGTTCCCACGAATTAGCCAGCTACAAGCCACCGCAGTGAGTGGACAGAAGTTCACATTTTCTTAATTAAAATGGTTGATATTCGTCGTTTCGCGAGGACCGCGAGGTTTTGGCGGCGTATTTCAGCCCATGGATGAACCAAGGAGTCTCTAAAGCATGGCCACCGTTTTGCCTTCTGCGTCCGCCCAAAACTTGTCCAACGATCCCGCGATCGAACGGGTCAATTCGCAGCACGGAGTTCAGTACGCGTCCACCAAGTTTGGTGATCGCAAACGCGGCAACCGTCCCGGTTTGAAGATACAGCCCGAGTTCTGTCCCACCGACGGGCGAACTCCTTTTGAAACCTCCCAATGGGATTTGCGCAGTGCCGCGATCAAGGATGAGAGCGGCAATGCGCTCTTTGAGCAGAACGACTGCGAGATCCCTGCGGATTGGAGCCAATTGGCGACCAACGTGGTTGTCTCGAAGTATTTCTACGGCGACCCCAACAACCCTGGCGAGCGTGAGCGCAGCGTTCGTCAATTGATCCACCGCGTTACGCGGACGATTACGGACTGGGGACTCGAGGATGGCTACTTTGACACCCCCGAAGACGGCGACAATTTTTACCGCGATCTGACATGGTTGTGTTTGCACCAGCACGGCGCCTTCAACAGCCCGGTGTGGTTTAACGTCGGCCTCTATCATCAGTACGGCGTAACCGGCTCCAAATGCAACTGGCACTGGGACGAAACGGCCCAGAGCACCGCTCAGCCGGACAACCCTTATGAGTATCCGCAAGGATCCGCATGCTTCATCCAGTCGGTTGACGACAACATGGAAGACATCATGCGACTGGCATGTAGCGAAGCCATGTTGTTCAAATTTGGCTCTGGCACGGGCACCGACCTTTCGACCATTCGCTCGCAGCGCGAGCGACTTTCCGGCGGTGGAACCCCCTCGGGTCCACTGTCGTTCATGCGTGTCTACGATTCGATCGCCGGCGTCGTCAAAAGCGGCGGCAAAACGCGTCGCGCCGCCAAGATGCAGTCGTTAAAAGTCTGGCACCCCGATGTGCTGGAATTCATCGAATGCAAGTGGAACGAAGAAAAGAAGGCTCACGCGTTGATCCGCGAGGGCTACGAGTCGAATTTCAATGGCGAAGCGTACAGCAGCGTCTGTTTCCAAAACGCCAACCTGTCCGTTCGGGTGACCGACGATTACATGCAGGCGGTTCGTGACAGCCAACCTTGGCAAACACGTTGGATCAACAGCAAGTCGGCCGATCAAGCACCGACTTATGACGCCAAAGAGTTGCTCAACAAGATGGCTGAATGTGCGTGGCACTGCGGTGACCCGGGTGTTCAGTACGACAGTACGATCAACAAATGGCACACTTGCCCCAACAGCGGTGCGATCAATGCGTCGAATCCTTGCAGCGAGTACATGTTCCTGGATGACACGGCCTGCAATTTGGCCTCGATCAACCTGATGAAGTTCTTGCGTAACGACGAAACATTTGATGTCGAACGTTTTCGGGCTGCTTCGCGATTGTATTTCATCGCCCAAGAGATCTTGGTGGATCACGCCAGTTACCCAACCGAGCCGATCGCTCGCAATAGCCACACGTTCCGTCCGCTTGGATTGGGCTATTCCAATCTTGGCAGCGTCGTGATGACCAGTGGATTACCGTACGACAGCGACTCGGCTCGCGGCCTGTGTGGTTCGTTGACAGCGTTGCTGCATGGCGAAGCCAATCGCACCAGTGCGGAACTGGCCAGCGTGGTCGGACCGTTCGATGCGTACCAAGAAAACGAAAAACCGATGCTCAATGTGATGCAAATGCATCGCGATGCGTGCGACAAGATCGATGACGCCGGTCCGGGCGAATTGAAGCAAGCCGCACAGAAACTGTGGGACGATGTTCTGCAAATCGGCGAGAAATATGGTTTCCGAAACGCGCAAGCGACCGTGTTGGCACCCACCGGTACGATCAGTTTCATGATGGACTGCGATACCACCGGTATCGAGCCGGACATCGCATTGGTCAAGTACAAACAGCTTGCCGGTGGCGGCATGCTGAAAATCGTCAACCAGACGGTTCGCCTGGGCTTGGACAAACTGGGTTACTCCCGGCCAGACATCGACGTCATTCTGAAATTCGTCGATGAAAACGACACCATCGAAGGCGCCCCGGGGCTGAAACCAGAGCACCTGGCTGTTTTCGACTGTGCGTTTCAGCCTGCCAATGGCGTGCGCAGCATTCCATGGCAAGCCCACGTCACGATGATGGCCGCCGCTCAGCCGTTCCTCTCCGGAGCGATCAGCAAGACGGTCAACATGCCCAACGATGTCACGCCCAATGACATCGCCGACGCCTACTACTGGGGTTGGGAACTTGGTTTGAAAGCGATCGCGATTTATCGCGATGGCAGCAAGCAATCCCAACCGCTCAATACCAGTAGCGACGAGAGTGAGGAATCAGCGACCGCCGAAACGGTCGAAAAGATCGTTTACAAACCGCGTCGCGAACGTCTGCCCGATACTCGTCAGAGCGTGACGCATAAGTTCACGATCGCTGGCCACGAAGGCTACCTGTGCGTCGGGCTTTATCCCGATGGCCGCCCCGGAGAAATCTTCATCACGATGGCAAAGGAAGGTTCGACCATCGGCGGAATCATGGACAGTTTCGGAACGGCTCTCTCGATTGCCCTGCAATACGGCGTACCACTGGAAGTGTTGGTCAACAAGTTCAGCCACACGCGGTTCGAGCCCATGGGCCACACCTCCAACAAGGACATCCGAATTGCCAAGAGTGTTGTCGATTACATCGCACGTTGGCTCGGTTTGACCTTCATGAGTGGGCAGGACCACGGTTCGGCTTCGATCGCTGACAAAACCAATTCCGGTAACGGCCCCGAAGCCACTGCCTCGATTGGTAGCCCAGTCATGGAAGGGCTTAAAGCCGATGCGGGTGCGGCCGTCGCATTAGCCGAACGCGCCACGATGTTGGCCAGCCTGGGCGAGTCCCAGAACGGGAATGGTGATTCCAAGGCCACGACATCGTCGAAAGATTCGAATCGCACTGATCAGTTTGCAAGATTTCAAGTGGATGCTCCGACCTGTGACAATTGCGGGAGCATCACGGTTCGCAACGGAAATTGCTATCTGTGCCACAACTGTGGCAATAGCATGGGTTGCAGCTAGAAATCACTGGTCGACCGATCGTCAATTTGCAAACGCCACCCGATTTGGGTGGCGTTTTTTTATGCGCATGGTACTTGCGCAGCGCCTTGAGCCTCCTCCGATCGATTACGATAAGTTAATCCATCCCACCGCGGACTCAGCCGCTCGCCTCCCCCCATGTTCAGCCCGACTTTTTTTCGGAAACCACAGATGCCAAAACCACGCAGCCTGCAATCTCATTCGCGATCCACGTCCGCAACCGATCGCCGCCAATTTTTGAAATCCTCAGGTGCCGCTCTGACAGGTACCGGTGCAGCCGTGCTGACGTCCGGCGTCTGGACTGAATTGCCCGCCCAGGAATCGAACTCTGCCAACAACAAACTGAAAATACTCTGCGTCGGAACCGCGAACCGCGCCGCCGCAGATGTCGATGGAGTGAAATCCGAAGACATCGTGGGCATCTGCGATGTCGACAAGAATTATCTGGATCGGGCCCAAAAACAGTTTCCCGACGCCGCCGCCTACGCTGATTATCGCGAAATGATCGCCGAGGAAGCCGACCGAGCCGATGCGATCGTGATTGCGACGGCCGATCACAACCACGCGCCGGCGGCCATTCGCGCCATCAGTGCCGGTCTGCATTGTTATTGCGAAAAACCACTCACGCATACCATCGAAGAAGCCCGCATCATTGCTCAAGCTGCCAAAGCAAAGGGCGTCGCAACACAGATGGGCACGCAAATTCATGCGGGCGACAACTATCGCCGCGTCGTCGAAATCATCCAAGCCGGAACAATCGGTGATGTCACCGAAGTTCACGTGTGGGTGGGCAAAGGTTGGGGAGGAGGCGAACGACCAGAGAAGTCCGAACAACCGCCGGCGAACCTGAGTTGGGACCTTTGGCTGGGGCCGGCGCCGGAGCGACCGTACGCGCCTGGTCGCTACCATCCCGCCCAGTGGCGGCGATGGTGGGATTTCGGACAAGGAACACTCGGCGACATGGGGTGCCACTACATGGACCTGCCGTTCTGGGCTCTCGACCTGCGTCACCCGACGTCTTGCGAAGCAGACGGCCCCGCCGTTCATCCAGAAACCTGTCCACTCGGCTTGGTCGTTCGCTACCAATTTCCCCAGCGCGGCGAAATGCCACCGGTCAAGTTGACTTGGTACGACGGTAACAAGACGCCAAAGACTGTCGCCGGGGAACGGGTGCCCGGTAGTGGCGTGATGTTCGTCGGCACCGCCGGTAGCATGTTTGCCAGCTACGGCAATTACAAACTGTTCCCGAAAGAAAAGTTTGCCAATTTCAAACCGCCGGCTCAAACCATTCCCAATTCGATTGGTCACCATGCCGAATGGATTCAAGCCTGCAAAGATGGCTCGCCGACCACCTGCAATTTTGATTACTCCGGTGCATTGACCGAGACAGTCTTGTTAGGCAACGTGGCCTACCGGACCGGTGAGTCGCTTCAATGGGATGCCGAATCGATGACCGCGACGAATTGCCCCGACGCCAACCAGTATGTGCGCAAGCAGTATCGAGCGGGCTGGGAAGTGGTCGGTACCGTTTAGCGGTCGCCCCGCAATTCAAACGCGACCACAGCGGGACATCCACCTTGGAAAATCGTCATGAAATTCTTTCTCGCTGGTCGGTGGCAGGATCGGGACCAAAAAATCGAGGTGACCAATCCCGCCAACGGCGAGATCGTCGATACGATTCCGAGGGCAAACGCGGCGGATGTGGAAAGCGCAATCCAAGCGGCGATCGCTGGCGCAGCAATCACCGCTGCCC
>JABDKS010000687.1 GCA_013002105.1 Pirellulaceae bacterium
GTCTGGCGCTGGAACTCTATATTGAGAATTATCGGATTGCGGCAAAATGACATGCAACTGCCGTTGCGTCGTTACAACAATAGAGCAATTTTAGTTTTCTCGTAGGCCAGGACCTGTCCTGGCGCAGCTGTGCCAGGACAGGTCCTGGCCTACGATTGATCCCACGTATTAAGTAAAAATGCTCTAGCTTGCACAAAAATGTTGTAGCGATGTCGTCAACATAGTTGGAACTCAAAAACTTTTTACAATGCCATCGGTCACGTGGTTCGTCTTGATCGGACGCACCGGCGTGGAACCTATTCATCCGCCCGCGTTGCAGCATCCCAGGATGTTTGCATCTTTTTTCACTTCCCTACAAAACGCCAAGATTATGTTCGTCCACGAATGGATACGAGGCTCGGGTTTCTTTGCTGTCGTGGCTTTCGTATGCGTCGCAGCTGGGCAACACGCCGAGGCCAAGTCACCTGCGGTAATCGCCGAAGGTCGGATGTTGTTTGAAAAAAATTGGCCGGTTCGCAACCCAACGCTCGGCAACGACGGGCTCGGGCCACTATTCAATGGGCGATCGTGTGCTGTCTGTCATTCACAAGGTGGCGTTGGCGGTGCAGGCGAAGCCCGCTTCAACGCCAAGACAATCGGGATCGAACGGATGCAGATCACCGGCGGCCCGGTGACGTCGGATGTCGTCAAACAGGCAGTCAGAAACTTTCACCCCGGATTCATTGGACCAAGCGGATCGGTCGTGAATACATTCGCTGTTTCGCATCACGGCGGAACACCGCTGTTCGCGAAATCACGCAATGCTATTTTGAAAAACATACCAGCGGTATTCAGCAGCGATGGTGGTCCGGTCAGTGCTGACGAAGTCCGCCAGGCCAGTGCCACACCGATACTGTATTCAGCCAAATCGGGACAGTATCAAATTTCGATCCGCGCTCGGATGTTCCAACGGAACACCACACCCATCTTTGGCGCCGGACTGATCGACCAAGTCACCGGCAAGCAACTCGAGCAGCTTGTTCGGATCCAAGAAGCAAATCCAGAGATCAGCGGACGCATCGCAACGCTACCCAACGGACGATACGGTCGCTTCGGATGGCGAGGAAACGTGCCGTCGCTGTTGGATTTCTGCGACCAAGCGTGCGCTGCCGAAGTCGGGCTGGAAACGAAACGTAAACGTCAGCCGATTGATCCGACCAACACGGAGTACCGTAACCCGTCGATCGATATCACCGACAATCAGATCAAAGCGATGACCGCATTCATGGCAGCGCTGCCCGCACCGCAACGTGTGATGCCGGAGGATTCCGAGCAACGGATCAATGCGATCCGCGGCGAGCAAGTGTTTGCAGCGGTGGGATGCGCCGCATGCCATGTGCCCAGCGTTGGACCGGCCAACGGACTTTACAGCGATTTGTTGCTGCACGACATGGGTTACGAGTCGATGGATCTGAACCACGCGGATCCGTACATCTATCGCGTCACTCCAGTTAGCAATTACGACGTGAAAGTCGGTCCCACCTCCAAGCGTGTGCAAACCAATACAACCGGCTACTACGGTGGCAGTAGTGACATGATGATGAGCGGACCGTCCCCAAGTGTGTTCGGAAATACATCGATGACAACTGGGGGCGACGGCGGCGGACTCCCCTCGCTGAAAAACCGGAGCCGATCTCGCAGAGGCAGATCGTCGCCAACGTCGTACGACTTCGTTGCTCCATCTCAACCGAGGGCGACGACGAGATTTATCAACTTGAATGAAGAGACATCGGAAATTGACAAGCAAACCCATGTCCAAGTTGACAATGTCAACAATGTTTTTAGAAATCGCAATGGAAGCCTGCGTGGGACGAATTCGGGGACGAGGACGACGACAACGTCTCGAGAAGTGCAAATGACGCGGACGGATCTATTGAAACTGACGATCAAGCGAACCAATTTTAATCAGGAATGGCGCACACCGCCGTTATGGGGCGTGCGCGACTCGGCACCCTACATGCACGACGGACGGGCGGAAACATTGCTCGAAGCCATCGCAATGCACGACGGCGAAGGAGCAGCGACGCGTGATCGGTTCTTGAATCTTTCGCTCCCCGATCGACACGCCGTGATCGCCTTCTTGAACACCATGGTCGCCCCTCAGAATGCACCCCAACCGGCGTTGTAATATTCGCTCGAATGAAGAATGTCGCGTCAATCGGTACGCCGAATCCGCTGGCTGCCTCAACGCGATTTATTGCGGTCCAGTCGGCCGCAGGGAACCGGGCAGCAACTACGACGATGCGACATTTTTCGATCGACGTTGTTAC
>JABDKS010000698.1 GCA_013002105.1 Pirellulaceae bacterium
CCATTTGTCGTAATAGCCCAAAGCAGAGGTCGCTCGTGTCTAGCAGGTCTGACCAGGGAATCGTGCCGCAAGGAATTTTAGAGACCGTTGTCTATTGTTCCGATCTCGACGCGGCCAGAGTCTTTTACGAACAGGTCGTTGGTCTGCAAATTTTTTCGACCGAACCCGGTCGCCATCTGTTCTACAAAGTCGGCAACAGTATGTTGCTAGTGTTCAATCCCCAGAACACCAGCACCGCGAAGGTGGAGATTGATGGACAATCGATTCCGCTGCACGGTGCCAAGGGTGCCTGTCATGTTGCCTTCCAATCGCAATACGAACAATTCGACGCGATCAAGGCCAATTTAAAGCAACACGGCGTCGCAATCGAATCTGAAATCGATTGGCCGGGCGGTGGTCATTCGATCTACTGTCGCGACCCAGCGGCCAACAGCGTCGAGTTTGCAACGCGTTCACTTTGGTTTTCCGAAGCGAGCGATCCCTAAAGCTATGACGAGCGGAACGGAGTTAGCCACCGGTGCGAATGAACCCGCCGGATTGGGTGGCAGGCGGTCGAGCGTCAGCGAGCCCCCTGATTGCCAACGCATACTGGGGGCTCGAAGTTCGTGAACCTCACTTCGCGACCCCAGCCAATAATGGGCAACCTTGATTCTGCCCTGGACCAATGCGCTAGTCGGTTGCGACAGGCGCCTTGGCGACCGATTGCAAATACGTCCGAGCGCGGTTGATCTCGTCGGTCACTTGTTCGGTTGTCTCTAGAATCGGGATCCCGCGCGGGACCGGATGCATGAAGATCGATGTCCAGCCCTGATAGTTGTTTGACGCCAGTGCATCGACGATTGGTCCAAAATCAAGAATTCCGCGACCGGGCATTTGCAGCAGTTCCTGTTCTTTCGGTAGTTTTTCCATACATCCCATGCCGTGTTGCCAGGCGTAGAAAACGGTCAGCCGTGGACCGCAGTCGCGGATCAGTTTGGACAGCAACGCGGGATCTTGAGGCAAATGGTAGGGTGCCAGGGCGATTCCCAACTGATCGTTGTCGCACAAATCGATCAACCATTTCACCGAATCGGGAGATTGAATCAGACTGTTTCCGTGGTTCTCGATCGCGATGGTAACGTCGGTCTCCGCAGCAATTTCCAAGTGAGGTTGCATCGTGTCGGCGAACTGGCCGACGGCACGTTTTAGATCCACGCCGCGTTGGTCGGCGGGACCCTTTGCACCGGTGACGATCGTTTTGCAGCCCAGCCGTTCTGCCAAACGCATTTCGTCTTTTAGACCGAACGGACCAAGCTTGTATTGCGTAATGCAGCCCAGGGATACTTCGTGCCGGTCCAGCAAAGCCGCGAAGGCCTCTTCGCCCAGTGCATCGAGTTGCTCTCGTTGGTCCCCGTGAACTTTTGGCCAAATGTCGATGGCTGTCGCACCGGTTTTTGCGACCTCCGGCAGGATGGTTTCAAGTTTTTGATAACCGTACATGCACGATGACAGCATGTATCGGGGCGACCAGAGCGTTTCCGGATCCTCCTCCGCGGCGACGCGTGGTAGATTGGCGGCGGCGATCGAGGCCATCGACAGATTCATGAATCGACGTCGTTTCATAACCATATGGCCTCTACTAAAATGTCAGTCACTCTGCTTAGCACCAACTGTCTCGATATGGATTTCTGATGCAACCAAGACGTTTAATTCTATCTGTCGCGGCGACGCTGATCAGTTTGTTGTCTGCGCCTTTGGCCGTTGCCGCCGAATCGGAACTGATGTCCAGCGTTCGGCAAATCACGTTCGAAGGACGTCGCGCCGGCGAAGGCTATTTTAGCTCCGATGGCAAGCGGATGGTTTTTCAGAGCGAACGCGATCCAACGAATCCTTTCTATCAGATTTACCTGACCGATTTGGAAACAGGTGACATCGAAAAGATTTCGCCCGGGCATGGCAAAACGACTTGCGCCTGGATTCATCCGGACGGAAATCGCGTTTTGTATGCGAGCACGCAAGCTGATTCTGAATCTGCCGCGAAGCAGAAAGAGGAACTGGATCTGCGAGCCAGCGGCAAGCAGCGGCGGTACGCCTGGGACTATGACAAAAACTTCGACTTATTTGCCAAGGACTTGCAAACAGGAAAGTTCACCAAGTTGACAGATGCAACTGGGTACGATGCCGAAGGCAGCTACAGCCCCGACGGCAAGTTGATTGCTTTCGCTTCCAATCGAGCAGCCTATTCGCGATCGCTTAGTGAGCGAGAGCAGCAGCAGTTCGATATCGATCCGGCATTCATGAATGACATTTACATCATGAATGCCGACGGCACGAACGTCCGACAGTTGACGGATGTGCCGGGCTACGACGGCGGGCCATTTTTCTCGCCCGATGGATCGCGTATTTGTTGGCGCCTGTTTTCAGATAAATGCGCGACCTCCGATGTCTACACGATGAAGATCGATGGTAGCGACGTGCAGCGGTTGACCGAGATCGGTGCAATGAGTTGGGCACCGTACTACCATCCCAGTGGCGACTATCTGATTTTTACGACCAACAAGCATGGGTTCGCCAATTTCGAACTGTACCTCGTCCGCGCGGACGGCAAGGGTCAGCCGGTACGTGTCACCGATACGGACGGATTCGACGGACTGCCAGTCTTTCTTGGTGATGGCAAGCGTTTGTCGTGGACGTCCAATCGCACCGAAGCGAAACGGTCGCAGATCTTCATGGCGGACTGGAATGACGACGCTGCCCGCAAGCTGTTGGGGCTGGACCAGGCATCCAGCAGTGACGATCGGTTGCTTGCACTGGAGGCAGCCAAATCATCGTCGCCAGAATTTTCGCCGACCGACATCATGCGGCACGTTGATTTCTTGACGCGCAATGACCTGGGGGGGCGTTTGACTGGTACACCCGGTGAGCGGCGGGCGACCGCGTACGTGGCAGCCTACTTGGAAAGCCTCGGATTTGAACCGGCGGGTACCGATGGTTCCTGGTTTCAAGAGTTTGACTTCCCGGCCGGTTCGGAATTGACCGACGAAAACGTCTTGCAGGTCAACGACAAGAAACTGACGATTGACAAGGATTGGCGCCCACTCGCCTTTTCCAAAACGGGTCAGATCGCTCCAGCTGATATCGTGTTTGCCGGCTATGGAATGCAGGTTCCGAAAACCGAGGATACCGGCGAATACGACAGCTACGTTCATTTGAATGTTGCCGGACAATGGGTGCTGGTCTTTCGGGATCTGCCGCAAGACATCACGCCCGAGCAGCGTCAGCAATTGGCTCGTTACAGTTCTCCACGCCGCAAAGCAACCGTCGCTCGAGATATGGGTGCCAAAGGAATCATCTTTGTCACTGGCCCGACCAGTAAGGTCAAACGCGAAATTCTGCGTTTTGACGACCAGGGATCGCACGCCACGGTAAGCATCGCCGCCATCTCGATCAGCAACGAAATCGCCTCAGAGTTGTTCAAGGCGGCCGATGAAGATTTGGCTGAGGTACAAAAGGAACTGGATGATGGCTCACTGGCCCTGGGCTATCCGCTGGACGCCACCGCTGCCGCAACGATTGGCATCAAACGCAATCGCGGCACCGGGCGCAATATCATCGCCAGAATGAACGCGGGCGATGAACCCAGCAGCACACCGGCCTTGATTTTGGGTGCCCACATCGATCATCTGGGTCGCGGAGGCGGCAGCAGTTCGCTAGCGAAGGATGACGAGCGTGAACAGGTACACGTCGGCGCTGACGACAACGCCAGCGGCGTGGCCGCGATGCTGGAAATCGCTCAGTATCTGGCCGCGGAGAAATCTTCCGGACGTTTGAAGCCGAAGCGAGATTTTGTTGTGGCTGGATGGAGCGGTGAAGAACTCGGACTGTTCGGTTCCAAAGCGTTTGTTGACTCTTTTCACCAACTCTACCCTCATGCACCTAAGTCGTCGGCCGTGGAAAAGAAAGATGCCGCCGCCAGCGCGCACGGCGCGCCGACTCAATCAGAGCCACTAACCGGAGCCATCGCGGCCTACTTAAATATGGACATGGTTGGCCGGCTGCGAGAGAAGTTGGTGATCCAGGGGATCGGATCATCGCCGGGATTTGCCAGCGACGTTCAACGTCGTAACGTGCCTGTCGGACTGAAACTACAGTTGGATAAAACGAGCACGCGGCTGCCAACCGACGCGTCCTCATTTGTCGGACGTGATGTTCCAATTCTGTCCGCATTTACGGGCGCGCACGAGGACTACCACACTCCGCGCGATACACCAGACAAGTTGAACTATGAAGGCGCGGCCAAAATCGCCAGACTGTTCGCGTTGGTCTCACGGGGAATCTTGACGGCCGATCAACCGCCTAAGTTTGAACTGGAGGAAGGAGACGCACCCAATGATGTTCCACGAGCTCGCTTGACCGCATATCTGGGTACGATTCCCGACTACGTCTCCGGCGACATCAAAGGATTGAAGCTAAGCGGCGTTGCAGCCGACGGCCCGGCAGCCAAGGCCGGAGTCAAAGGGGGCGATATCGTGATCAAGCTAGCCGGTAAAAAGGTTGAAGACGTTTACGATTACACCTACGCGATCGAAGCGTTGAAGATCGGCGAAGAAATTGAAATGGTCGTCAAACGTGGCGACCAAGATGTGACCGTGAAGCTGACACCGACCTCGCGAGACTGACGTTGCGCCGTCGCTGGATCGTACGGTTAAATTGTCAAGAAGACCAAGCCAAGAGCGAATAACCAG
>JABDKS010000711.1 GCA_013002105.1 Pirellulaceae bacterium
GAGATTGATTTTGCCGTTGCAGCGTTACGTAGGATGGATCGCGATCGGAATGGGGAAGTATCGATGAGCGAGTTTTTGGGATCGCCCGGCGGTCCACCGCGCGACGGAGGCCGGCCGGGACTTGGCCCGCGTGATGGTGATCGCCCGCGTGATGGTGATCGCCCGCGTGATGGTGATCGCCCGCGTGATGGTGATCGCCCGCGTGATGGGGATCGACCGCGTGATGGGGATCGACCGCGTGATGGGGATCGACCGAACTATGGTCCACGCGATGGCGATCGACCAGGTTTCGGTCCGCGCGAAGGTGCCCGCCCGCGCGATGGTGATCGCCCGCGCGATGGCGATCGACCGCGTGAAGGTGATCGTCCGCGTGATGGTGACCGTCCACGCGATGGTGACCGTCCGAGAGGCGATAGTCGCTAAGCTGGAGCCTCGTGTGAACCCGGTCGCGAGATCACAAAGTCTTCGACCGGGGTGCCGTTGATCAGGTGTTCGTCGATGATGCGATCGATCACTTCGGGCGTGCATCGTCCGTACCAAATCGCGTCGGGCATCACGACGGCGATCGGTCCCGCCTTGCAGATGTCACAACACGACATCTTCAGACGCACCACAGAGCCATGTTTCTTCAAGTGGCGTTCTTTCAACGCTTTTTTCAAGTGCTTCCAAGACGCCGTCATCTCTTTGGCACTCGCGCATCCAGCTTCCTTCAGGTCCATGCACAGCAAGATCGTACGGTTCGATTTTCCGAATCCGAGTTTCTTTGCACGATGGCGGGCGGCGTTGAGGTCTTTGTGGGCCAAGTCGCTGGCTCCAAAATGGGAAGCAAATCCATGGTGACCACTATTTTAGCCGCATGTCAAAACGGCGCGCGACGATTCGCAAAAATGGATGGCGTCTGAGCGTTTTGTGCGGCACATCCGTTCGGTTGAACCAAGCAGACGGCTAAAGCGTTCTTCATATGTCTTGCAGGCCAGGTCCTGTCCCAGCAAATTCGCGTTGGGACAGATCCTGGCGCACGAGAAGTTCCCATCCATGATGAAACGGCTCTCGCACGCGTTTTGGTTTTGGGTCACCGCGTCGCCCGACGAACGCCCGCTGCCCGCGGTGGAGATGCTGGACTGAGCCCGCGTCTACTCTGGCACTTGGACGATCTCGTTGCCCGCTCGTGTGGAGATGTCTTGCCACAGTTGTAGATCGATCGAATCATTGACGAATCGGACGGACCCATCCATCAACGCGACATTGACACCGGCGGCATGGTGGCTGCGAGCGGTGACGGCGGCGTAGGTCCGCGCCGTGGATGTCTTGCCTTCTCGCATATTGGTAAAGTCGGGATCGTATTCACGACCGCTGATCGTACATGCGACGCGTTTGTTGGGCGAGAACGTGGTCGTAAATCCGCTTTGGTGGACACGTCCATCTACCCATTCGGTGTGCCCCGAACTGTCTTTGAACGAACCGGCCATCGCACAAATTTGACTTGGATCGGTCAGCATGGGGATATCGCCGAGCGTTCCCAGATCGCGGTAATACGGATTCCATGCTTTCACTTCGGCGAACGCGAGCGTATTGGACAATCCGTCCAACACATCGCGAAATCGCGCCATGCGATTGGCCAGAAAGGTGCCCTCGCCGACCAGTTGCGTATTGGGATCGTAAACAAACCAGGGGCCCGCGTTGTAGGCGTAGTTCAACGGGTGGTGGTAGGGATCGCCGTTGGAGTCTGGTCGTTCCACGTCGCCCATCGGATCACTGGGGCAGACATAGACTGGAACGCGAAAACTGGACACTTTGATGTCCTGTCCGTCGACGTCGATTGTCGCACTGCCGTAACCGGCCGCAAAATCGATGCTCGATGCCAAGCCGACCGCTTCGATGAATGGCAGAATTCGGGCTTGGGCCGACCAGCCGTCGCCGGTTTGTGAGGGTTTGGTCCACGCCGGCGGGACGCGTTTGTATGCGGATTCGTAGTTATGCACCGCCAGGATGACTTGATGCATGTTATTGGAACAACTCATCCGGCGGGCTGCTTCGCGAGCCGCTTGGACGGCGGGCAGCATCAGGCCGATCAGAATGCCGATGATCGCGATCACCACCAGTAATTCGACCAGGGTAAAAGCGGCAGGGATTTTGCGCGGAGTGACAGCACGTTGTTGATTCATCGATAGCTTTCGATTTCGGAAGGTCGGAATTGACCGATCGTGGATGCGTTCACGCGAACGCTAGTCGGCAATTACCGAGCGTGGCTGGCTGGGAGGACAGGTGACGGAAAGAGCCGTCAGCGCCACGATTCCTCTGGCTTGCTGCGTCGTCGGTGAATGATGTTGAGAATCATTCTCAGCAGAGTATTGCTGGGCTCGGAGTCGTTGACAAGGAGTTGCCGCAGAAAAAAAGTGCGGCAATCCGACACTGCCCGGCAGAGGGGGTGAGGCGGGTTTTCGCGTAAAACGAGGGCTATTTTGCCATGGAAAGCCAATGTTCGATCGCCACTCGGTTGGAGGCGAACGCCATGTGGTCCAGGTGTTTTTGGGTCGGGTGAACCCATTCGTAATGGTCCAACTCATCGCGGGCCAAGGTGATTTGGTCGCGATCGACCACTTCGCAGACATAAAACAGATCGATGACCGGTGCGACGAGTCCGCGGTAGTTGTATTGATTGGGGTGGGTCAGGATCAGTCGACACGAGCTAACTTTCAGCGCGGTCTCCTCGACCACTTCGCGTGCGAGTGCCTGTTCGACGGATTCGTTGCGGTCGACGAACCCTCCCGGCAGACCCCAGCAACCTTTGCCTGGATCTCTGGCACGACGGACCAAGAGTAAACGCCCGACGTCATCGACGACCAGGCCTCCCACTGCGGCGACGGGGCCAAAGAAGTTCGCGAATTCACAATCCGTGCAGCGAAATGGAACCTTGCCCACGGATTCTGACCGCGTGCCGCACCGCGGACAAAACTGATAGGCCGTTTCGACGGGGTGGGCGTCCGCATTGGATGCGGCACGATTTGTAATCGGGGGTTTTGATTCCGCAGGGTTTGAATCGGGGCAAGTCATGTGTGTTACGTCTCCCAAAGCGGACTTCGGCGATCAGCGCCGGGCGTCGTTTTTGAAATGAGTCAGGTTTAAACAAAGGTGATTGCATATCCGCTATTCGCATTGCACGTCGGGCCGGTGCGGAGCATCGATCGTACTGCCGGCAAACTGGGCGGCCCGCAGGATGCCGCACGATTCATACGACTGACTTAGCTGTACC
>JABDKS010000767.1 GCA_013002105.1 Pirellulaceae bacterium
GATCATACCGACGACGGCATGATGATGCGGTGCATGGGATTCACACTCCGAGCGATCGACGACAAGCGAGCGATTCCGGCATTGATCCGAGCGATCCCCAAGACTCTGATTCGACGCGGTTCTGACATGGGCCTATCAACGCAAGACGAGGAGCTGTTGGCGTTTGGCCAGCAGCATGATTTAAAGGAGCAAGATCGCGGCAACGATTACGGATTCGGCAGGCCCGTTCGCGAGATCTTCGGTGCGCTGCACAAAATCAGTGACCAAGATTTCGATGACAGCCAGTTGTATAGCGTGTTTTTATCGGGTACCGAGGGACAACGACAGCGTAAGCGGGACTTGTTCGAGCGTCAGGCCGCTCGATGGGCGAATTGGTGGGAAGCCCACGCTGAGAATGCCGATGTGCCAGCGGAATTTCGCCGCGTCAACTTACCGGCCTACGAACCATTGCCGCCCCAACGGGTCGATCTTGGAATCGATTACAAAACCGACAGCGGCGGTTTCAACTGTATGCTGGAGATGATTCAAGCCGATGATCCACGCACCGTGTTCTTTGACATCGACACCAGCCGTAAAGCCGGACTGCCCAAGAAATGGCAGAACGTGCCCAAAGAAGATCTGTCCGTCGATGAACTAGCCCGGTGGGGGCGCAGCGAAGGTTTTGACATGATGGGAACCCAGTACGATATCGGTGACGGCGAAACCTGTTATGCGATTCGATTGTTGGGCACGCGAGCGATGCAGTTGCCTGCGAATCGTTGGAAAATGCGAGCCGATCGTATTACGTTGGAAGCATTGATCGACGAAGGCACTCCGATCGGGGAATATTTATTTCATCACGACGGCGACGAAATCGACGTACGAACCCACGCCCCATTTTTTGTTGTGACCGCCGAGGAAACACCGGCATTGTTGTATTTGGGAATCGAAGTCCGCGATGACAACCTGAAGCCCGGGATTGCCATGCGCGGTGACCATGAACTTCATCCCGTCGCGTTTCGCAAAGGACGTCGATACGCCTACAGACTATTCAGCCCCGCGGACGACGATCCCAACCCCTAGCCAGCGTGTCTGGTCGCTTGGGCGTTCATGAGAACCAATCCGACCGAACAGCAAAAATCAGCTACAACAGCGTCGCTCGTTTTATTCGATCAGCAGGAGACTTGATCATGGCCGTAGAGATCACAGCGCAATACGTCGGCTCACTAGGCGTCGTCGCTAAACATGGACCCAGTGGAGCAGAGTTGTCGACCGACGCACCGACGGACAACGGTGGTAAAGGCGAATCGTTTTCTCCGACTGATCTGGTCGCCACTGCGTTGGGAACGTGCGTTTTAACCATCTTGGGCCTCGTCGCCGAGCGACATGATTTGGATTTGCGAGGCGCAACGGTTCAGACGACCAAGGAAATGATCACCGCTCCGGTTCGACGGATCGGAAGTCTCAAGACGGTGGTCACGATTCCTGCTGGCCGTGTGGAGGATCCCGACATGCGTCAACGATTGGAAGCAGCGGCACGAAAATGTCCGGTCCATCAAAGTCTACACGCGGACATCGATGCGCCGATCGATTTTGTTTACGAGTAACGAGGTCACGCATGAGTGACCCGCGACAATCATTCCACCGGCAACTGACGCATAGTGGTCGGTGGTTACGAGACCGCCGCAAAACCATCGTTCGTGGTGTTTTGATTGCACTGATCATCGCCGTTTTTGCGATCGTTAATACATTCACGCCTCGGTTGTTTAACCGTGGCCCAGATTCCTGGCTCAACACGATGGCAATCGGTCTGGGAATCGGCTGCGCGATTGCGCAAATCAACTTGATTGCCTTGTGGGCCGCGATGGCACCCAGTACATCCGTGGTGCGGTTGCCCTGGGCATTGTTTCTGGTCGTCCTGATGGCCTATTCGTTCGGAATTGGAATTCGTCAGGACAATGGGACGACTAACGCGATCGTGACGCTCGGTACGGTGCTTTTCTTGGCGGAGCTGATCGCGCAAGTTCCATTTTGGATCGAGTCTCGGCGTAAGGGATATCAACTGGCATTCATCGACGACGTAGACGATGCCACAGAGATTCCGGTGGCAAAACACGCTATCGCGGGCGGTCAATTTGGAATCGCCAATATGATGATCGGAACCGCCCTGCTCGCTTGCAGTCTAGCGCTGTTTCGGTATGCGTTTGCCAGCGAGGAATCGGATTCGGTCGCACAGAATTCGATGCGTGTTGGCCATATCGTGATCGTGTTGATACCCATCATTGTGGCCAACATGGTATTCGTGGTCCCCAGCGTCTGGTCGGCGTTTCGACATACGCGAAGCGTGCGGCGATTGCTGGCTCTATCCGTTCCGTTTTTTGTGTTGTTCTCTGCCATTCAATTCATTTTTTATGTCTTGATGTTCGGTTCGCCGGGACAGGAGGGCGCAAAGTCGTTCGTCCTTTTGATCGTCATCAACACGATGCAGTGTGTCGCTGTGTTTGGCGTAATCTTGCTATTGCGCCAGGTTGGGTTCACGCTGGCCAAACGAGTTCCGAAACCACCCGCCCCCCCGTCGATGGTCGATGCGCACTGACGCTCTGGCGGAACGGAATTCAGGTGGCGACCGATGCCCAGCCCTGTGCTTTCTAGGCCCGCGATCCGTTGGGCTCAGCCAAAGGACCTCAGTTAGGGTCAGTCATAAGGCCTCAAGTCATGGGGTGGGGGACACTGGGAGGATCATGCCACCATTAACGACACGCTGTGCGCCGCAGACCGCAAACCGTTTGCGTGAATCGCCTTTCGTCGTTTAAATGGGGGATTCCGGCGGGACCATCCACGCCGGAGGCCCCGCTTTCTGGCATACACTCTCCATGCAACTTCCCGTCGTTTCTGACACCCCGACCCCCAAAGCCAGCGATCCGTCAGCATCGGAGGATCCCAACGCGCGCGGTCGCTACGCGGTCGTCAGCCTCGGGTGCCCCAAGAATCTGGTCGATACCGAACAGATGCTCGGCCGGTTGGATGAAGACGGATATCAGATGGTCGACTCGGTTGACTCAGCCGATTTCGTTGTCGTCAACACATGTGGTTTCATCGATTCGGCCCGGGAGGAATCCTTGGGAGCGATCGACGAAATGTTGGCTTTGAAAAAACAGGGCAAGATCCGCAACGTCGTCGTGACCGGATGTCTGGCCGAACGCCAGCAGGGGAAGTTGCTCGAGGCACGCCCGGAGATCGATGCCATGGTCGGCGTCTTTGGACGCAACGAGATCGTGTCAGTGATCGACCGACTGCAGTCGGGTGTCGAAGAACAACAAAAGGTATTTCGTCCCGCGGCAATCAAACCGCTAAGTGATGCGGTTCGCACCGCCGTCACGCCTCGGCATTTTGCCTATCTGAAAATCAGTGAAGGCTGCGATCGGCTCTGCACGTTTTGTGCGATTCCAAAGATGCGCGGCAAACATTACAGCAAACCGATCGAGCAGGTGATCGACGAAGCAAAGCGATTGGGCGATAGCGGGGTCCGCGAAGTCGTGATTGTGGCGCAGGACACAACCTACTACGGCAAAGATCTGTACGGCGAGCCGCGACTGGCCGATCTATTGGTGGAACTGGACAAAATCGAATCGATCGACTGGATTCGATTGATGTACTTTTATCCGATGTACATTGACGATCGGTTGATCGATACGCTCGCGGGTGCACAACGGATCTTGCCCTACATTGACATGCCACTGCAACATGCAAGCGACACGATGCTCAAGCGTATGTCGCGAAAAACCACGCGGTCGCTGCAAGAAGAAATCCTTGGCAAGCTGCGTTCGCGGATCGACCACCTGATCATGCGGACCACGATGATCACTGGATTCCCCGGCGAGACCGAGGACGATTTCGCGCAGTTAATGGACTTTGCCGCTGCGCAACGATTCGAGCACTTGGGCGTGTTTACCTATTCGGTCGAAGAAGACACGCCGGCGGCAAAACTGCCCAATCGTGTTGATGCCAAAGTGGCTCAGCGTCGTCACGACGAATTGATGGGCCTGCAGCAACGCATTGCATTTCGATGGGCCGGCAGCCGTGTTGGAACCGCAGAAGACGTCATCATCGACGCGCCGCTGCCCGACCAAGACGGAGTGTGGATTGGACGCAGCCGCGCTGAGGCACCCGACATTGATGGTGTCATTTACGTCTCGGGTGTCGATCCAGCGAGCGAAATTGGCGTCGGATCGCTCGTACGCTGCGAAATCGTGGCAGCCGACGGGTACGATTTGGTCGCCGCTCCGCTAGATTGACCCTCTGGAGCGGTACAAAAGTGTCGCGTTTTAGTAAAAATGTCGGGCATCGAAACTCGTCGACGACATGTTCATTGGATGAGCCGTTTGGGCGATAGCCCCGGTTGCTTCACGTCGAGACCGGGCTACCTCCTTAACTCCTGAATTCAGATCGCCAGATTTGACACGATCGTTTCGCGATCGGAAATTTCGGCGCGGACAGCAGATTTTCCGACGCCGTGAGCGGTTTTCGCTGCAAACTCACCTCGGCGGATTCGCTTGATTAACATAAAACTTTCTACTTCTTCATAACATTCTGGTCCTCGTGGGCTCTCAGGCGGTATCAGCAAGTCAACCGCCCTTTTAAAGATCCCCAAAGAGGACCATCATGTCGACCGTGATGAGTGCAACCAGTCCGTCCTCGACCGTCTACAACGTCCCCAACGCACTGACCAGTGCGCGGTTCGCGCTTGCCATTGCGGTAATGGTTCTGATCCCGCTGGGCTATTACACGTCGGCGTTGGTGGTCTTTTTGATTGCCGCATCGACTGATTGGATGGACGGCTATTGGGCTCGCAAGTACGGGCAAGTCACCAAACTCGGTCGAATCTTTGATCCGTTCGTCGACAAGATCATCATCTGCGGTTCGTTCATCGCCCTGGTCGAAGTCGCTCCATCAGGTGTCGCGTCATGGATGGCGACCGCCGTCGTGGCTCGTGAGCTACTTGTAACCAGTTTGCGGGGCATCGTCGAAGGATCCGGAGGCGATTTTTCCGCCAGCCAATTGGGCAAATGGAAAATGGTGCTGCAATGCGCTGCGATCGTGGCCGTCCTGCTGTGTTTGATCAATGACCCCGCCCCGACTTGGATGGACATTACCACGCAAGTGTTGCTGTGGAGTGCCATCGCGTTGACGATTTATTCCGGCTACGACTACACCGTGCAAGCTGCACGCGTGATCCGCGACATTCCCGACGAAAAGTAACGCCTGATGGCAAGGTGACGGTGAATGGCGCTCGCGATTTTTTATCTGCTCAATGGACTGGTTTGGATCGCGATCATCAGTAGCCTCGGGTTCTGGGCCAAGCGACTCCTTTTGACGCGACGTCGTGGCGAGCGATCCGAATTAGTCCCGTTGCAGGGTCGCGATCGTCCGCGCTGGTCGCTGGCCGAGTTTCTGGTCATGTTCGGATTGATGATCATCATCTTTTCGATCCTAACGCTGGTCTTTCGCAACCAGGGCTACTTGGCAACGCCCGCGCCGGATGTACTGGTCACTGAATCGATGACCGACCAACGTGCGGATACGGACGTGGCGACGACAACAGTCGATTCGGATGCCGATCCGGCGTCGAATCTCATTGCGTTGTTGCTGGCCAATAGCCTTGCCGCGATTCTGGCGATGTCAGTCACACTGCTTTGGCTGCGTCACAGCAAGCATGTTTCAATCACGCATCTGGGGTTGATCCCTGATCGGCATGACATCGCCCTGGGATTGAAAGCCGCATTTTGGTTTTTGCCGCCGGTGTTATTGGTCAGCTTAGCGGCGTCCTTTTTTATTCCTTATGAACATCCTGTCTTGGAGACACTTGCAACCACACGAATGCCCGGAGCATGGTTCTTGTTGTTTCTGGGGACAGCGATTATTGCGCCGATCACCGAAGAGTTCATGTTCCGTGTCTTGCTGCAAGGCGGACTGCAAAAGCTGGCCGATCCGAAGGTGACAACCGGCGCGACCAGTTCGCTTGAGTTGCAGTCCGGTGTGGCCGCCGATAGCGAAAACTGGATCGCAGGAGCTTATCAACCGCCCGGTGAGATATCAATGGAAACAACGCTGTCGCCAGCACAAGCCGATTCGAACCAAGCATGGTTGCCCCGCGCCATCTGGCCCCTTTTGGTCACCAGTGTTGTGTTCGCGATGATGCATGGCGGACAGGGTGCCGCACCTGTACCGCTTTTCTTCTTGTCCATCGGCTTAGGTTATCTTTACCGGCAAACCGGACGCATCACCCCTTCGCTGATCGTCCACATGGTGCTGAATTCCTTGACGTTGTCAGTCGAATTCAGCCGCATGGCGGCGGGCCTGAATGCCACGACCGGCATTTAACCAACACGTTACAAGCCGCTTCGGATTCTGCGCGGTGTGAATTCTTCAGGAGCCAGGATTCCGCTTCTATTCGTCCGCTTTGAGCGTGAATGAACCAAAGTGGATGCCATCAGCCGAATCGTAAGCAAAGATACCGCTGGGAGCAAAGTACTTCTCGAATTGCTCGAACGGTGGAAAATCATGTCGCTGCAGCGTATCGGCAAAGCGTCCCGCGTTTGGGTTGTCATTGGCACGTTCACGCATAAACCGCTTTGCCATATCACCGCTCGCGATTTGATAGAACTGACGCAGGAAGTCGGCGCCTCGCATAAACGATACGAGGAACGGTTTTTCGCCGTCCAATTTGCCTCCCAATTCGCTGGACACCAGTTCGTATTCGGGGACGGTCACCAGGCCCGAGATGGCACCACTATTGGCACGCGTAATTCGCTCGACCATTTTACGACTATCCGTCTGAATCAACCATTTGCCGAGGATCAAGAAACAGGGTTCAGGTTTACGAAACGCTTCTGGCATCTGGCCACGACCGCGGCGGAAGAAATAGACGACGCTACCGCCAATGGTTTCCACCGAGAGGGCATTGGGAAATCGTTCCCGGATCGTTGCGATCGTCGACTTCGCGGCGGTCGCGTCGACTAACTCTACCGCTTGAACCGAAACTTGGCTGTTGACCCGCGCCGGTGGCTCAATCCAACTGGTTCGGATCAGTCGGCCGGTCAAATTTTTAACGACGTCGGTTTGGATATCGATACCCACGCGTTTTTGTGCAGGTTCTTCGACAAATCGTTTCAAGGATTCTTCCCCCTGGAACGTATCCAGAATTTTGCCGACGTTCTCGTACGTTTGTTCGATGTCCCAATGCAGTGACGAATAGGTCGACACGTCGGCGGGAACCCATTTGGGAGGCTGAGATTCACCGGTATCTGGTCGCAACACGCCCAACACACCGTCACGCGGTGGATCAATCAGAATATGCAAATGGGAGATATCCTCGAACACTTCGCCGCCACGAAACGAACTGCCACCGATGCCACGTAATCGTGCCAAGCCCAAATCTTCGATCACCGGCCATGTCATTGCGGCGGTCATACTGCCGGAGCGTCGGACAATCCGTTCGGCGATATGGTAGGGGTCGACAAAGAACGTCAGTTGCGGCCGCGTCGATTCCGCTCCGATGCAGCGCGACATCACAGACGTGAAATTGGCACTGTCGGCAAGCGTGGGTTCGTCGTTCTCGTCTTCCCATCGATCCAACGCATCTTGTGCGGTTCGATGGCCGATCCCAAACACGATTACGTCGTCGCGTTCAAAGTACTCGATCTCTGGACGCCCAATACGCGGCGGCAACAGACGCACGATATCGACTTTATGAGCACTGGCAACGCGACGGACGTAGCGATCGTCGTTGATCAGTCGTTGTTCGAGCCGATCAACGACCGCTCGCAAACTTTCAACATTTTCGCCGGCGTCGATGACGAACAACCCGGCAAACGCGTTTTGGCTGCGGCGCTTTTGTTGCAAGCGACGCCGGATCGCTTGTTCGGACTCAGGGTCTTCGTCCGCGGCCTCCAGATTATCTTGCGGTTCGGGAATTTTGCCGGGGATCAACGCCGCGGCAACTTGGCCGTCCGGAATCGCTAACAGTTCGTCCAACGTCACCCCGACTTCGTCGCTGATCTGTTCAAACAGGTCGCGAAACGTAGCGTAGAAGTCGCTGGCGATCGGTTTCAACTTGGGATCGTTGATCATCTTGCCGACCGAGGACGTCTTCAGATCCTCGCGGAGATCGCGAGCACTATCCAATCGGGCGTACAAAAATGTGCCCTCTGGCAACAGTTTGGGTGCCCCTGGGATCGCTTTCTCCGCCGTTTCTTGGGCCGTCAAGTGCTGCAGCGCGACCGGCGTACCACTGAGAAAGACGACCAAGCCTGCGGCAAGCATCCGACCGTTTTGGGCCGAAAAAAAGCGGGATTTCATAGGGGGGCTATCGTTGGAGAGAAGGCTGATGAAAACGGATCAATCGATTTATTCGACAATCCTAGGCGAGTCTTGGGCAGGACACCAGTTTTTGGCCGGAACATTCTCGAAACGAATCCGAGTCATGTTGGTTAAACTATTGGCTACCAGGATAGCCGCACCTGCGTCACTCCACCGCTCTCCACAAGCTCATTTACAAGTCAAACTGATGATGTCTTTGAAGTTGATCGCCAAAATCACCTGCCTTGCCCTCTTGATGATTTGCTGGGCCGCTCCGGTCCACGCCCAGATCGGAGCCGGAACCGGTGGTGGTGATATCGGTGTTGGAACCGGAACAACAGGTGGTACAGCGGGGGGCACGACGGGCGCAACGGGTGGCACAACGGGCGCGGCGGCAGGCACTGGCGGTGGTGCAGCGATCAACACCGTCCCGGATACCAGCGCGTTTGATTCGATTGATCGCGGAACATCCATCGGCGGAGCAACCACGACCGGCTTTGGTCTCGGAGCTCAGGCAGCAACAGGTGCCGGTGGTCGAGCAACCGGCGGGGGCGGGTTTGGTGGCCTTGGCGGTCTCGGTGGATTTGCCAATCTATTCGGCGGCGCTACAGGGCTTGGGCAATCGACCAAACCGCTCATCCGCACCCGACTGCGGTCGGCAATCACGGTTGCCCCCATGCCCGCGCAGCAGGTTCAGTTCAATGCAAACCGTCGCATCGTTCAGTTACCGCCCAGTCGTAACATGAGCAACGTCAATGTTAGCATCTCGGGACGCACTGCCACGATCAACGGCACGGTTGCCAATGATCGCGATCGGCGAATGACCGAATTGCTGATGCGACTGGAACCGGGCATCACGGACATTCAGAACAACACGGTCATCGGGCCCCAGTAAGTTGACGACATAGGTAAGTTGACGACATAGGTCGATGTCTTCAGTTGGGTATAGCTGGTAAAACGTGGATCGACAAAACCCGTCTTCCCACTTCTCTCGCTCCAGCAAGGTCATCCGGGATGCCCCAACGAGTTCTTATTTTGTGTACAGGCAACTCCTGTCGCAGCCAAATGGCACAGTGGCTCTGGAACTCGTTCGGCAAGGGCGACTGGCAAGCCGATTCAGCGGGATCCAAGCCGTCGGGCTACGTGCACCCGCTGGCGATTGAAGTGATGAAGGAGTTGGGCGAAGATCTCTCGCAGGCTCGTAGCAAACACCTCGACGAATTTCTGAACGAACCGATCGATCTGGTCGTCACGGTTTGTGACAATGCCGAGCAAGCGTGCCCCACGTTTCCCAACGCTCAGCAAACGCTCCACTGGCCTTTTGAGGATCCAGCCGATGCGGAGGGCACCGATGAAGAAAAGAAGGTGGTTTTTCGCCGGATTCGTGATGAGATCAAAGAAACGATCCAGTCCTATCTTGCCAATGGCCAAGCGTAAGTGCTGTTGGCATCGCTCACGCAACTCCATCGAGAGCAACCGTAATGTCGACCAGTCGTTCCGCTGGTAGCGTCCAGTACGACAATACCGACCGAGTCGCAATCGTTACCGGCGGGTGCAGTGGAATCGGATTAGGAATCTGCAAACGATTCTTGGAATCGGAAGCCAAAGTCATTTGTGCCGACATCGACCAGACCGCCGCGAAGTCGTTGCCCGATGGCATCGCGTTTCGCAAATGCAACACCGCGATCGAGCAGGATTGCATCGAGACGATTCGATACGCCGTCGATCAATTCGGTGGTCTGGATGTTCTGATTAACAATGCCGCGATCCAGCCGACCGATTCGTACCACCGAATCAATGAATTACCAACCGAAGTCTTCGAGCGGATGGTGAAGATCAACCTGGGCGGTTATCACTTGATGGCCAAACACGCACTAGCGCAAATGAGGATGCAGCGAAGTGGTGTCGTTTGCAACATCGCCAGTGGCCAAGCCCATCGAACCGCTCGCCAAGTCGGTGTCTACGGTCCCATCAAAGCCGCCAATGTAATGCAATCGCGGCAATGGGCCGTCGAGTATGCTCGCGACGGGATCCGTGTCGTATCGGTGTCACCCGGCGCGATTGATACACCGTTGGTGCGTGCCAGCTTGGCGGCACAGGGCGGCTCCAAGGCGCTGGCCAACCGGCACCCCCTGGGCCGAATTGGGCACACCGACGAAGTCGCCAATGCAGTTCTTTGGCTGTGCAGCGCCGACGCTTCCTTTGTGACCGGCACGGATTTGGAAGTCGACGGGGGATTGGGAGCATTCGGTGCCTTTGCCGATCCGTATCCGAACGATGGATGATCCGAGCAGCAAGCCGCTGAACTTGCCCCCCAGCGATGACAGCCACTTCGCATGCCGCATGTTGCCGTGGCAGTCGCACTCTGCGTGACTGGCTACAATATCGCGTTGCCAATCGTCGCCCTGCCAACCCCTGCCTACCATTCCTCAGGATCCATTGATGTCTCGCCTTTCGATCTCCGGTCTTTGTTTCAGTTGCTTGATGACTTCGCTTGCTTGGGGACTGGAGCCGACCGGCAACTGGCCGCGATTTCGCGGGCCGGCGGGAACGGGTCAGTTCGTCGCAACCGATTTGCCTACCAAGTGGAGTGCGGGTGATATCGCATGGCAAGTTGATTTGCCGGTGGTGGGTCATTCGTCGCCGATTGTTTGGGGCGACAAGATTTTCCTGACCGGCGCGTCGGCAAAGGGTGACGTCGTCTCCCGTCACGTCATTTGTCTCGATCGCCGCGATGGAAAGCTGCTGTGGGACCAAGTTGCGGCCCGTGGTAGTGGCGAAGACTTACACAAGATGAACAGTTGGGCGACGCCAAGTTGCGTGACCGATGGGCAGTGCGTTGTTGCCTTTTTTGGTGACGGCGGATTGCACTGTTTTGAAAGCGACGGAACGCCGCGTTGGTCGCGACAACTGGGACAGTTCCCGGGTAACTGGGGTGTCGGTGCGTCGCCCATCTTGGTCGGATCGATGGTGGTTCAAAACTGCGACGCGGCAGGTGAATCGTATCTGCTGGCGGTGGATCAACAGACCGGCAAAGACATTTGGCGTACCGCACGTCGCGAAAAACCCCGTGGTGGGTGGAGTACGCCGATATTGATTGACTTCGATGGTGCCCAGCAACTAGTACTCAATGGCGAATTCGGTGTCGAATCCTACGACCCGCAAACCGGCAAGACGATTTGGGTTTGCAAAGGGTTCAACGGGCGTGGCACACCGGTTCCCACCTGGGGCAACGGCTTGATCTACGCCGTCAATGGCAAAGCCGGTGACGTCTACGCGGTCAAACCCAGTGGCCAAGGCGATGTTACGCAGTCGCACATGGCGTGGCACACGCCGCGCGGCGGCGGACGTGATCTACCATCACCGGTGCTAACGCGTGAATCCCTTGTCGTTGTCGGCATGGCTGGAATCGCAACCGGATACGATCCCATCGACGGCAAGGAACTTTGGAAAAAACGACTCGGCGGAAATTTCTCTGGGTCGCCGATCGTCGCCGGCGATTTGGTCTATATCGCTGCTGACAACGGCGTGGTGACCGTCTTGAAAGCGGGCAAGTCGATCGAGGTCGTCGCACAAAACGATATTGGCGTCAGCAGCAACGAAATCGTTCGCTCGTCGCTGGCCGTCCACAATGGACAGCTCCTGTTACGCAGCGACAAAAAACTTTACTGCATCGGCAACTGACAGCAAACAAGTCGCCAAACGCGACGCGCAAAGCCCCGACGCGATCGCGTCCGCTGCGAAAACGAGCATTCCAAGCGTCTAACTTTCGTCAAGTGAAAAGGGGCACTGATTCGCTGTAGAATGTGATCTTTGCACACGTCTATCCAGGTCAAAGATGATCGATCCGCAGACCGCCAACCGACGAACTTTCTTGCAACACTCGGGTGTTGGGCTGGGCGGCTTGGCGTTGTCGTCGCTGCTTGCCCGTGACTGCTTGGCTGACCCCGGACAATCTTTTCCAGGCGCCAACGCACCTGGGCGTGCCGATACCCCGCACCATACACCGAAGATCAAGCGGGTGATTTTCTTGTGCATGGCGGGCGGCCCGTCGCATTTGGAAACGTTTGATTACAAGCCTACTCTGGCAAAACTGCACGGCCAAGCGATGCCCGCGTCCTACACACAAGGACAGCCGATCGCTCAGTTGCAAGGTAAAGCTCTGACATGCCAAGGCCCGCTGACAAAATTTGGAAAGTACGGTCAGCACGGACAGATCATCAGCGATTACCTGCCGTGGCACCAAAAGATGGCGGATGACATTTGCGTTGTTCGATCGATGCTGACCGAGCAAATCAATCACGATCCGGCTCACACGTTTATGAACACCGGCACGGCAATCAGCGGTCGTCCGTCAATGGGTTCGTGGGTCACGTACGGACTGGGTGCCGAGAGCGAAAACCTGCCCGGGTTTGTGGTGCTCACCAGCGTGGGCGGGCGAAATCCGCAACCGATCGCGTCTCGCCAATGGGCTGCCGGTTTTTTGCCGAGTCGATATCAGGGCGTGGAATTCAGCAGCAGTGGACAACCGGTCAACTACGTTCAGCCACCAAAGGGCGTCTCGCGGCAGCAACAACGACGACTGATCGAAACCATCGGGCAGCTAAATTTGCATCGCCAAAAAACCACCCACGATCCGGAAATTGCAACGCGGTTGTCCAATTACGAGATGGCATTTCGGATGCAAACGTCGGTCCCCGAGTTGGCGGATTTTTCAGATGAACCACAAAGCATGTTGGACATGTACGGCGCCAAGCCCGGTGACGGTTCCTACGCGTCCAACTGCCTGCTGGCTCGACGGCTAGCCGAACGGGGCGTCCGATTTATTCAGTTGTATCATCGCGGATGGGACCATCACGGCGGACTACAAAAATACATGGATATCTGCTGCGGTTTGACGGACAAACCCACCTGGGCGCTCATCAATGATTTGAAACAACGTGGAATGTTCGAAGACACCCTGATTATCTGGGGCGGTGAGTTCGGACGTACACCGATGTCACAGAACAAGGGAGGCGCCGGACGGGATCATCACATCAAAGGATTCTCGATGTGGCTCGCCGGTGGTGGTATCAAAGGCGGCCACAGTCACGGAGCGACGGACGAACTGGGTTACCACGCGACCGATGACATCGTTCACGTACGTGATTTGCACGCCACGATGCTGCATTTGCTGGGAATCAATCATCATCGATTCACTTACAAGTTCCAGGGATTGGACATGAGATTAACCGGCGTGGAACCCGCGCGTGTCATCGACGATGTGCTCACGTAAGACCGCTCGCGAACTGCCAAGGCGTCGGTCAGCCCAATCAGTCACAGCAGTTTTACGAATGATGTGGGACGAGCCGGAAAAAATCGCACTAAAAAAACCTTCGTCCCGTGAGGGACGAAGGCTACTGATTGGAAACGGCCGGACCAGGATTGACTAAGCAGCGTCCTTCTTTTTCTTGCCCTTGCCTTTACCCTTGGCTTTGTCGCCACCGGGAGCCTTCAACAGACGCTGCATTTTATCAGGGACGTTGGCTTTTTGATCGTCGGTGAGCATTGCCAAAACTTCGCGATTGAATTTCATCCGCACCTCATTCAACTTCTGAAATGCCGCGGCATGCGCTTCGGTGATGCCTGCTTTCTCATTCACAGCAGCAGCCAAATCCTTTCCTTTTTTACCGCTGTCTCGAAGTGACTTTTGGGCTTCTGAACGTTTTTTCATCAACTCACCGGTAATGCCGGCGTCTTCGCGGATTTGTTTCATCGATGCTGCCGACGCTTTGCCCATCTCTTTGATCTTCGCAACCTGTTCTTCGGTCAGCCCGACTGGCTCTAGCTGTTTGATCAGCGCTGCCGCAGGCGTCGCGGCACCACGTGCTCCTCTTGCGCCTTTCTTTTTGGCTTTTTCGTCGTCTGCCGCCATGGCGGGTACTGCCAACATCGCGGCCAATGCCAACACTGCAAATGCATTAAATTTCATTCGTGTCTCTTTGGGTCATAGAGGTGGGGAAAGGAAACTTGATCCGGCCAAATTGTAATCACCGCTTGACAACGCCGTCTATGAAACGGCGGGTAAAAAACGGTAATCGGTTGTCCGGCCAGTGCGCAATCGACTTCAGATGGGATCGCCGATTCCCCCCCCCGCCGTGGAAATATCGCGAACGTATGACGTACAGGAGGTCAGAGCCCCCGCGACTGCGAACCGCGCCAGTCGGGAGTCCGACCGGCCCGGACGATACGAGAGGATGGTTCTAGACGTTGGCGGATCTACGGTGTCGACCTGACGGCTGCACGAGGGTCATGCCCTGGTGCATGCCTTTAAAACGAGACGCGAGCATTTGATTTGCGAACGTCTCGGTTGTCGTTCTTACCTGCCGCTATCTAAGCGTAGGGGAGCGCCGTAACCGGCGTCTGGATCATTTCACGGATCGTGGAATTACCCAACGTGCGCTCGACCGATTCAATGGCTTCATCCAATCGCTGATGCATCGGACAAAGTTGACCGAAGCCGACTTCGGACGAATGCGTACAGGGTTCAATCCGTTTGAGTGGATCGACCGCGTTGATGACGTCCAACAATGTCAGAACATCGGGCGAAATAATCAGCCGAAAACCGCCTCCCACGCCGCGACGAGATGACAAGAACCCGGCCGACGCCAGATCGTGCAAAATTTTGGAGAGATAACTCGCCGGCACTTGCGTGTCTTCGGCAATGCGTTTGTTACCAACCGGACCTTCGTTTTGATGTTCCGCGAGCCAAATCACTGCGCGCAGCGCATACTCTGCTGTTTGTGAAAACAAGATGACACCCCGTCATGTAAAGAGAAGTAGAGAAGAGTTGGACAGCATCCTGCGTCCGTTACCCCAAATTAACGGCTACTCACCACGTTGTGGGGGTTTGTTTTCAAAGTGGTGACAAAAAAACAAATCGCCTTCATAGCAGATAAGCCCGTCCGATTTCACGTTTCAAAGCGTGCTACCGCAACGACTTAGCGTGATTGAGTCAGCGCGAAAAGCTGCTCAAAGCGGGCTCGTTGGTAGACAGGTGTTCAACGTTCAAGCGAAGGTCCGATCACGTCACCACTTCGATCGCACCGTCACTACTTCACACGATCGATCGTTTCGCGAATGAACTTCGCATGAACGACGATCGCCAAGCCCATCGGACGATGGACCGTTCGTTCTTCATTGGGTGTGGTCGACTTGGTCGTCTCACGATGTTGACCATGAATCAATCCGACCAACTTGGGCGATGAATCGCCGTCACTCTTTGAGCGAATCGAATTCGGATCGGTCCGCATAAAGACAGGGCCGCCGCTATCGCCGCCAAACGTGCTGTAGTCGACCATGAAGGTACGTTTGCGACCGGTCGGTGTCACCGGAAAACTGGCAACACTACCCCGACGCAAGACCGGAAATCCACTGCGGCTGGATTCCAATTGTGCTGGGTAGCCGAGCACCCAAACGTCATCACCCATTTGCAATTGGCAATCGTCACATTGGGACTCGTCAAGAATCCGAGTGTAATCAAACGGTATGACTTCATGATCCTCGGGAAGCTGAACTTTCAGCGCTGCCACATCGGCTTTTTCGTGTCGCGTCCATAGCGGTTGATCGTCCGCGCGAATCGCAATGGGAATCTCACGTCGCTCGTAGGAGCCGTCCAATCGCCGTCGCCGCAGTACAATGCGGCATTCGTCGCCCGACATTTTTTCGATCACGTGCGCAGCGGTAACGAGAATCAATTGCGAGTGGTCACCAGAATCTTGTCGCGAGACTAAGAAAGCCGTCGCGGTGGAATCATGGTTCGTAATCTTGTACGTGGCCGACACGGCACGCATCACGTCATCCGCAGCGGAGGCTGCGGACATCATGGTGGCAACTAGCAACAAGAATGAGACCGAACGGTTCATCTACAGTTTCTTGGTTGCGGACTCACCCGCGTCCGCAGGAGAATCACCCGCCTGTGCAGGAGTATCATCAGCGTCGAATGTTTTTTCAGCAGGTTGAATCGGTGCTGCCGGCGTGGGCCCGTTGCGATTCGATCGAGGGGCGTCAACTTGGTCGCCCACGAGATCAGGTGTGGGATCGGGTGCGGGAAGGGGCAGTTCTGCGGCGACCGGAGCGATCGTCCGACGCGATGAATCCGCGTCACCAAAGGACGAATGGACCGGCTTCAGCACGCTCTGGGACGACTGAGATTGATCATTCGACCCCGGGGTCGGGGTGTCGGCGACCTGCTGCAATAGTTGACGCGTACGTGCAAACCCGGCGGCCCGCTGGATGGAAACCAGTTGCGAATTGCCAGCGACGCCGTCAAAGTTTCTTAACAGTTCCGCGAACCGCTCGGAACCAGCGCCCTGATCGACCGCATCAATCACGCTGGCAGGCGACAAGTAATCCAACCAAATTTCGGATTGGTCCTGCTGCATTCGCGACAAGCTCTGATTCAACTGCTGAGCTGCTGACCGCAAGCTGGCGCGAAGATCATTCGCATTTTCCGGCAGCGGCTGAGTAGGCGTTTGTGGACGGAATGATCGGGGCGAATTGTTTTGCACGCTTGGATTTTCGATCACGTAGCCAGAATTAATTTCTGATTCGTAGCTCGTTTGACCAACATATCCCGGTGCAAATTGTTGTTCGTAATGGAACTGGGAATAAGGTCGCACGCCATATCCGTATCGGTACGACACTGATGGAACGACCGCAACGGGTTCCGCTGGAACAACGACGATGGGTGGTGGGACCACTGGATAGATCACTTGCGGCGCGACAACGAATGGCCGCCGCACCAGCGGTGGTGCAAACGGAGGCCGGCCGTAGGGACCGACGTCCAACGAGAAGAACGGTGATCGGATACTCACGCCACCGCGGGGCCCGCCGTAAAACCACTGAGCATGAACATCGGCGCACATTACGGTTCCTATTAAGAGGAGTGCGAGCGATGTGATTGTTAGGTTTCGGATCATGGTCATTTTTCCACCCGGGAAGTGAATGATGATGCGGGAACACCGTCGCCCCGCAGCAATCGGTATTCTAACCGCCGTTGTGAAAACTGCGATTGGGGATGTCAGCTTGCCTAGCTGTCATTGTCGCCTTGGCTGGAAAACATCGTGTCGATTCGCCATGGTTGCCCGTTTTCGCCATGATCACCGATGCCGACACCTGGGAAATGACCGCTTCGCGGACCTCCATCGTGGCCGTCAAACCCTGTTAGAATTCTTGTCTTCTGCAAAGAATCCTTCCCCCGCCTATTCCCGCCGAGGCTCCACCATGATTCGCCCACCGCATCCGACATCCACCCGTCGCGATTTTCTCCGAACCACCACCGTCGCAGGGGGATCGCTGATCATCATGGGCACCAAAGCCTCCGGTGCGATCAAAGGTGCCAACGAACGCGTCCGGATGGCGGTTGCTGGGTTGAACGGACGCGGGCAAAGCCACATCGGTGGCTGGATGAAAGCGACTAATACCGAGATCGTCTACGCGATCGATCCCGATCGCAAAGTCCTGTATGACCGGCTCAAGAGCATCGAAAAACGGACCGAAGGCAAATACAAGACACAGGGCATCTCCGACTTTCGCGAAGCACTCGATGATAAAAACCTGGATGCGATCTCGGTCGCGACGCCCAACCACTGGCATTCACTGATCACCATCACCGCCGCCCAAGCCGGCAAGCATGTCTACGTCGAAAAACCGATGAGCCATGATGTGGGTGAAGGTCGAATTGCGGTCGAAGCACAGAAAAAATACGGCGTCGTCATCCAACATGGAACACAACGCCGAAGTAACGCGGGAATTGCCGGGCTGCACGAGGCGCTCAAGTCGGGCAAACTGCCGCGATTAAAAATTGCTTACGGATATTGCTGCAAACCCCGCGCTGGAATTGGATTCAAACCCGTCGAACCACCGCCTGCGAATTTGGATTGGAAACTTTGGAAAGGTCCAGCGGTGATCGACCAGTATCACGGCAATTATCATCCCTACAACTGGCATTGGTTTTGGAAAACCGGCAACGGCGATCTCAATAACCAGGGCACCCATCAATTGGACGTCGCCCGCTGGGCAATTGACGACGATCAAACCCACCCGATTCGCACAGTCGCAATCGGTGGGCGTTTTCAATGGGACGATCAGGGCCAGACACCCAATACGATGTTCGCGATGGCCGAATACCCCAACGGCCAAATGGTGTTCTTCAATGTCCGTAACGTGAATTACAAGGACTACAAGAGACAGGTTTACAACGAGTACTATCTCGAAGACGGCAGCGTGATCACGGGCGAAGGCAAGTACAAAATCCTGCGACCGGGTGCCGACAAACCGGTCGACTTAAAGCTAGAACCGGGCAAGGTCACACCTGGCGGCAACTGGGACGCGTTTATTGCCGCCGTGCGTGCCGGTGATCCGAACATGGCCAATGGAAACGCGATGGACGCGCACTACGGTTGCGTGCTGGGACACCTGATGAACAACTCCTATCGCCTGGGCAAAAAAGTTCCCTTCAATGCCAAGGCGGGTAAGTTCGGCGACGACGCTGATGCTGCAATGCACTTTGGCAAATTGCATGACGTCATGAGCAAAGGTGTTGGCATCGCCGAAGACGGCGCTCAATACACTGTCGGCCCTACACTTACCTTCGATCCAAAAACCGAAACGCACACTGGTGAATTTGCCGAAGCCGCCAACGTGTTGTTGAAAGACCCAAACAATCCCGACTTCAAGATTCCAACCATCAGTGAACTTTGATTCGCCAGAATCGATGATGCGTCGAAACGCGGGACCGCGTCACGCCGCATCCAATGCGTTCTGCGAATCGGAATCATCAGGCATCCAACAACGTGGTAATCGAAATCGACTCCCATCAACGACAGTCACTTGCAACTCTTGCAAGTCGATTGATCGATCAATCCGCTGCCAAAATCATCGTACCGCCACAGCGCCCCGGATCGGGACATTGGTTTGGCGGTGGAAACATGGTCCAGGATCCTGCGGGGACACTCTGGCTGGTCGGCCGGTACCGGAACCAGGGAGATTCACGGACCGGACTTGGCAAAGGCGAACGGGGGCTGGAACTAGCGATCTTTCGCTCCGATGACCGCGGTAACTCCTTTACCAAAACGATTTCTTTTTCGAAGTCCGACTTGAACATTGGCAACCGGCAGGTGCTGTCGATCGAAGGTACCGCGTTGCGACTGTCCAACGGACGCGTGGAACTTTACCTTTCGACAGAAAAGTCTGGCATCGATTATCCCGACGGATTGGAATCTTTTTTGAAGCCCGGCACCGGCGTTTGGACGATCGATCGAATCATCGCAAAGGACTTCGCATCGCTTTCGTCATCAACGATTCAACCGCTCGTGTCGACAAACGATCCACGATTTGTACAAGTCAAAGACCCGTTTGTCTTTGACAACGGGCGTCAAGGCTGGCTCCTGTTTTGCACCCATCCATTTTGTTGGTCCAGCTCCAACACCGGTTATGTCGCGATCCGCGACGATGGATCGATCGACACCGATCCTTGCTTTGACTTTTTCCCACGCGGGTTCACCTGGGACGTTGCCATCACTCGCGGAACTTCGGTGATGCCGATTCCTAAAATCGGCCCGTTTGCAGACACCGATCTGTCCCTATTGTTTTACGATGGCGGCGAATGCGTGCGAAATTTGGACGAGCATGATTCAGCCGTCAAACGACCCCGTGGTTACTCATGCGAAGAACTCGGCGGGTTGGCCGTAGTCGCCAGTGACGACTTGCACCGCATCGAACGCCTCTCGGAGAACCGACCCATGTTCGTCAGCCCGCATGGAACCGGCTGTAGCCGTTATGTCGATGTGTTGGTCACCGACGAAGGTTACTACGCGACGTGGCAGCAATCCCAAGCGGACCATTCGCAGCCTCTCGTCATGAATTTTCTCTCCACCGACGCGGTCAACCAGATTCTTTGCGGATAATTGTCCGTCGAAACGTCTGATGAATCAAACCACTGGCCAATCAACCAAAAAGGAACACAGCAATGAGTGTGGTCGTGACGAATGAATCGTGGATCAGCCGAATCGGAGGATCGATCAAGGGGCTCGTTGTTGGATTGTTGCTCGTCGTGATTTCCGTTCCCGTGTTGTTTTGGAACGAGGGGCGAGCGGTACGCACCGCCAAGGGACTCAAGGAAGGTGCCGGCGCCGTCGTCAAATTGGATTCCGACAGCGTGTCACCAGAAAACGACGGCCAGTTTGTGCACGTCACCGGAACCGCCCATACAGACGAAGTCCTGTCGGACGACACTTTCGGAGTTTCGGTCAACGGCATCCGATTGTCTCGAAACGCAGAAACTTATCAGTGGGTAGAGAAAACCAAAAAGAAAACAAAGAAAAAACTTGGCGGCGGTACCCGTACGGAAACCACCTACAGTTATCAAAAAGAGTGGAAGTCCGATCGAGTGATCTCGGGCAATTTCCACGACCGCACCGGTCATGAAAACCCAGAATCGCTGAAATTTACTTCGCAAACCCAACAGGCCGACAAGGTGACCCTGGGCGGTTTTCGATTGCCCGATTCACTGATTCGCCAGATCGAAAAGCCACAGCCGCTGGCGATTGACGCCGACAATCTTGCCACCGACATCGCGCCTGAAATCACGATCCGCGACGAAGACGCCATGACCCGCGCCTATTGGCGATCCGGCGGCCAGTACGACGGGACTCCCAAAATCGGTGATACACGAGTTTCGTTTTCGGCCACGCCGATCACGAACGTGAGCGTGATGTCCAAACAAAACGCCGACACATTCGAACCGTTTCATACGCAATTCGGAACACAACTGAACATGCTGACCGTTGGTACCGTCAGTCCGGAAAACATGATCGCCCAAGCCGAGGCGGAAAACGCGCAAATGACCTGGATTCTTCGCGGCGTTGGCTCAGCGATGATGTTTTTTGGATTCATTTTTCTATTACGGCCGCTGGTGATCCTTGCCGATGTCATTCCACCACTCGGTTGGCTGGTCGGCGCCGGTACAGGCGCTGTCGCTTTTTTGCTAGCCGGATCGATCTCGCTGATCACGATCAGCATCGCCTGGCTTTATTATCGACCGCTGCTGGCGTCTGCGTTGATTGCCGTCGCCGTCGCTTTGCTGGTCGTATTGTTCCTGCGTGCCCGCAGTGCCAGGCGTGCTACCAATGACGCATTAGAAATCAATCCCCACGCGGTTGGTCGTTCGTAGTTGGCAACTGGCATCAGGAACCACTGGCATATCAACCGCGGGCTCTGTTTCATCAAGCCGCTCGTTGCCGACAGCGACCGGAACCATTTTCCGATGCGGTTTGGTACACTCATTTCGACAGAGGAGCAAATACCAACGTTGCCGTCGCTCCTTTGCGATCCACACAACTCGCGCAATTTTTCACTTCAAGTTGGATGACCGAAAACATGGTGAAACACGCCTGCCACCTGGCAGCCACGACTCTCCTGGCGACCATCACGATATTTCTCGCATGCCCCGTCCTTGCCCAAGACAACCCTACTGAAAAGAAAATGGCCTCACCATCCGCGATGCTGAACCCTTGGACTGGCCCCTACGGTGGTGTCCCGCCTTGGAACTTGGTCCGCACCGAAGAGTTTAATGATGCGTTTGATACCGCGATCGAACTGGCTCAAAAGGACATCGATGCCATTGCCAACAATCCCGAGCCGGCAACCTTTGACAATACCCTTGTCGCACTCGAAAAAGCCGCGCGCACCCTGAACCGGCTCGAAACGCTCTTTTGGGTGCATGCATCGAATCTGAACATTGGCCCCATTCCAGACATTGAACGCGTCGTCGCACCAAAGCTGTCGGAATACGAAGACAGCGTGTACCAGAATTCAAAACTGTTCGCGCGAATCGAATCCATCTATCAGAGCGATGCGATGGATTCTTTCAACGTTGCCCAACAACGTTTGGTCAAAGACCGCTACAAAACATTCGTACGTCGCGGGGCAAAACTGAGCGAGAGCGATAAGAAGAAACTATCGCAAATCAACACACGACTGGCCAGGTTGTTTACCGATTTCAGCCAAAATGTCTTGGAAGACGAGAAAGGTTATGTGACTTGGATTGACGACGAAGCCGATCTCGCGGGATTGCCCGAGAGCACAAAGACGGCGATGGCCGCAGCAGCCAAAGAGAAAGGCAAACCGGGTAAATGGGCGGTCACCAACACGCGTTCGTCGATGGATCCGTTTTTGACCTACGCGGACAATCGCACCCTGCGCGAGGAAGTCTGGCGAAAGTATTACAACCGCGGAGACAACGGGGACCAGCACGACAACAACAAAATCATTGCTGAAATCCTGAATCTTCGAACAGCCCGCGCCAAATTACTCGGATATCCGACCCACGCGCATTGGCGGTTGGAACAGACGATGGCCAAAAAGCCAGAAACGACCATGGATCTGATGATGAAAGTCTGGCCCAAAGCGGTCGCTCGTGTTCGCGAAGAGGTGGCCGACATGCAGAAGATCGCTGACGACGAAGGTGCAAAGATCACAATCAAGCCTTGGGATTACCGCTACTACGCAGAAAAGGTGCGAAAGGCCAAATACGATTTGGATCTGAACGAGGTCAAACCGTACATGCAATTGGAAAAGTTGCGCGAAGCGATGATGTGGGCAGCGGGCGAGTTGTACTCCATGCAATTCGAGCAAGTCTTTGGCTTGCCCGTTTTTCATCCCGACGTCCGCGTCTGGGAAGTCAAAGGCCGGGACGGCACGCACATCGGATTGTGGTACTTGGATCCGTACGCCCGCGAAGGCAAACGCAGTGGAGCGTGGATGAACGCCTATCGTTCGCAAGAAAATATGGGCGAGGCAATCACGCCGATCGTATCGAACAATTCCAATTTTGTGAAAGGTGCCGAGGGAGAAACAGTGCTGATCTCATGGGACGACGCCGTGACGTTGTTTCATGAATTCGGGCATGCGTTGCACGGATTGAATTCCAAAGTTAACTATCGCACTCAAGCCGGGACCAGCGTCGCTCGAGACTACGTCGAATTTCCGTCTCAGTTGATGGAGCATTGGCTCGAAACACCCGAAGTGCTGAGCAAGTACGCCGTGCACTACAAAACGGGCGAACCATTGCCACAAGAGTTGCTGGACAAGATTAAAAACGCATCGACGTTCAATAAAGGATTCGATACCGTCGAGTATTTGGCAAGTGCATTGGTCGATATGAAACTGCACACCGCCGCCGACTCCGATATCGATCCCGACCAATTCGAACGACAGGCATTGAAAGAGATCGGCATGCCCGACGAAATACCGATGCGTCACCGAACGCCACATTTCTCGCACTTGTTCAGCAGCGATAGTTACTCGGCCGGATACTACAGCTATCTCTGGTCCGATGCGTTGACGGCCGATGCAGCGGAGATGTTCGAAGAAGCTGGGAGTTATTACGACAAAACCGTCGCCAAGAAATTGCACGACCACGTCATGAGCGTTGGCGATACGATCGATCCCGCCGATGGATTTCGCGCCTTTCGTGGTCGCGATGTCGATACCAGTGCACTACTGCGCAAACGCGGATTCCCGGTTGACTGATTCGGCAAATCGTCCCATCAAGTCGCCAGCAGCGACTGAATCGTTGCATAGATTCGCCAGATCCCCAGGGCACTGACCGCGATCACCACCATCCAACCAGCGGCCAACGCCAGTTTGCCCTGACGCATCGTGGGATTCACTTGCCTGGTGACAATCACGATCAAAAATAATGCGATGACCGGTAGCAGGATACCGTTGGCTAATTGACTGAACACGATCGTTTGGACGGGACTCTTTCCAAAACGGATCGCAAACAAGGCACCGATCAATAATACGGCCAAGGTGATTGCCCGAAATCGCGGACTGGATGTATCGGGTTTCCAGCCCAGAATTCCGCACACCGCGTATCCAGTTGCCAAGGGCGCCGTGATGCTGCTGGTGATACCCGCCGCGAACAAGCCAAGTGCAAAAGCCAAACCGGCAAAATCTCCCAAGGCTGGCCGTAGCTGATCAGCGATGTCCGTAGTGCCAGCCAATCCGTCGGTTGAGTCTGCAAAGGCCGCGCTGGCGGTTACCAAGATCGCCGCCGTTACAAATCCGCCCAACGCGATCGATGCGACCGTGTCCCACCGTGATTGTCTCAGCGCGTCGGCCACCTCGACGTCACGCCAACAATCTGCCGCAGCACTGCTGTGCAAGAACAGGTTGTACGGAACGATCGTCGTACCGATCAACGCGACCACCAGTGTCAAACTCTCGATGCTGACTCGCGGGATCAGCAGTCCCGCTAGAATCTGCCCAGCAGGCGGAAGACGCACGATCGCGGCACCCAAGAACGACACACTCAATAGTAGCACCAATCCAATCAGCACCGACTGCAGTACTTTGTAACGCCCGATCAACAATAGCCCCGCAGTGACCACCGCGATAATGACAACCCACATGTTGGTGCTGCCTCCAGCAATCGATTGAATCCCTGACGCGGCGCCGGTCAAGTTGCCGGTTTGATAAGCGGCATTGCCAACGCCGATCGCTGCGACGACCAGCAACGTCACGGGAATCAGCCAAGCAGACGTGGCGACGGATTGTCGAATCGCGCTGCCTAACCCTGACTTGGTGACGATTCCCAGGCGGGCCGCGAGCAACTGCAAGATGATCGCGCCGATCGACGCAAACAAAATCGTCCAGAGCAGTTCACAACTAAACCCAGCGCCCGCTTTACTGGCTGTGACCACGGTCCCGGGTCCGATAAACGCAGCCGTTACCAGCAACCCCGGCCCAAACCGGTAGGCGGCTTTCGGATTTTCAGCAACGGAATCGGGCATGAATGAAGGTCGCTGTCGGAAGTACAAAAGCGGTATCGGATCATATTAGCATTCGACACGTCCAACCATGCTGGTCATCTGCTCGGTACGGCATCCCCGATTCATTTGAAATCTCATTTGGATCAATTCCGTTGTTTATTGCTTGCCGTTGGCCAAATGCAATTCGGGGGTCAGATTGGCATTTCCGCGAACTTCGATCACCTGGTCGGCGCGGCTCTGCGTCAAATATTCGGTCAGATCGACTTGTAGTTCGCGTAGGGAATTCAGATGGGATTGCTTTTGTTCGTCTTGTCGTTGTTGCAATTCCAACTCCAACTCCTGCTGGGATCGCCGTTGATCGCGTTGAAAATCCTGTTCCAGTTCGCGTTGCTGCAAATCCGCGGCATGTTGTTGACGCTTTAATTCCAAATCATGATTTACCTCCGTCATTTGCTCGCTTCGTCGACGTTCCGCTCGCTCCATCTGGCATGTCAGTTTGTAGTCTTCGACGTCTTGGGCCTGCTCCTCGGTCGCTCGTTCAAGCCGCAATCGAGTTCGCGATTGGATTGCTTCATCGTGCATCGTTTGCAGTGAACTGGGCGCACCATAACCTCGGTAGACGACATTATTGATTTTGTACCCGCATTGTTGGGCGCGATGCAGCAACTGACTGTACGTTGCCAATTCGTTCAGTTGCTCGGTGTGCTGTTTGAATGACTCGAAGGATCGCTTTCCGGTAAATTCGACCACATCGCTGGTGGCGGCATTAATGAAATCGCCTATCGGGTCGTGCGTGGTGTCCAGCATGCGATCAATGTCCACCAACTCAAAGAAAATCATCAGGCGAATCGTCAGCACGGCATCGTCTGCGGTTCGTACATCGTGGACGTCGTGGTACATCTGATCGGGCATCAAGCACAACTTTTGAAACTGCAACCCGTCGGGTCGTTTTTCTTCGCCACGCGAACCACCGCGGGCAGCGTGCCAAGAGAACCGGTGCAACCACTCACCCGGCCGCGGCGCGAATTGGGCCGGGCCATAAAAAATCCGTCGCGTGGTTTGATCGCTATCGATATCGCTCGCAGGAGTGTTGTAAACCACGACCGCCTCTTTGGCTGCCAAATCCAGACACTCGTGTGTTTCGATCGATTCGTGTTCGCGTGGATCGTGCCACAGTTCCGCCGGACCAAGCTGGATTTCTTCGCGACCATCCCGAAAACGAATCGCCAGATACTGACGCGGATGCGCGACGTAATGCCGCATTCGCTCGAATCGCGTGAATCCTTTCCAAACGCGTGCGGGTCCCTGTAGCACATCCACTTTCCCACTGCGTCGATGGGCAAGAATTCGTTGGCCTTCTGCGATCGTATAGAACATGAATCCATCTCCTGAAATAGCGGGTGACACCTGAACGTTTTGTTGGAGCGATGAAAATCGAGATCGCAATACCTCGGCGGTCACGGGCAATCGATCTGACAAGCAGTCCGCCAACATCGGCTCGTCGTCCATGGCGGTTTCGGTAAAGTCAATTGCCGTGTCGGTAAATTCCTGTAGATACGACTCAGCCGACGTCATCGACGCCCGCCCGTAGTAACGAACGATTCCAGCAATCACATCAGTGCGGTCGGAGAATAGGAATCGAACGTTGCAATTCAGGATGAATCGCAACTTGTCCTGTAACATCACGTCCGTGTCGCGGTCGGTTACGCAAGTCAACGTCTCGCCATCAAAATCCACCGGCAAAATGGTGTTCTCGCGAGCGACGGACTCGGGCACCAACGCAATCACCGAGTCGGGTATATGCAATTCGTCGATCCGTCGATTCTCCGGCAAGCGAAATTCTCGTGTGCGAATCAAATTCGTCAGCAGTCCCGGCGAACGTATTAAGTCTGTACCCATTTCGGACCTCGCAAAGAATCGTTTGTTTTGCCGTCATCCATGTTTTGTGATCTGAAATCAGGATGGCATCCAATCGCGGCAACCGCATTGGGTGTTCCCACGGATCGGGTAATCCACGATCATCTACCTGCCAGGAATTCTGTTCACGTTCGTGCCGCGGGGATCCGATGTCCAAACTGACTACCTTGTTATTTGCCTTGTTGCTTTGTTCACTGGGCATTGTTGTGTTGAACGTCAGCCGATCGTCCATCGCACAGCGAGACAGCGGGCCGTTTGTTCCTCCGGACGCCAGGGCCAGAAAGGCCGCGATTGGCTCGACGGATCGACTTGATCGATCCCTGTCGCGGGCCCTAGAACCGACCGATCAATTCGCAGCGATCCCCACTCCCGGACCCTCGGATTGGCTCGCCCAGCATCACGAGCCCGGACAAACGTATGCGCAGTTTGTTCAGCGCAGACCCAATCGGCCCGATCAAAAACGCAACAAGCTTTATTTTCAACCGCTTGGCGATTTCGACCCTGCCAACAGTCCCGACTTGGAATTGCTTGCAGACTTCGCTCGCGCGTTCTTTACGCTTGATGTACAAATTCTGCCGCTGATCGAACTCGATTCACTACCCATCAAAGTCCGTCCGCGGCAAAATCAGCCGCGGCAACTGCTTTCGACCGATGTGCTGACCTGGTTGGAGTCACGTGTTGCCGAGGATGCCTATGCACTGCTGGCAATCACGATGGATGACCTGTATCCCGAGGAGAGTTGGAACTTTGTTTTTGGGCAGGCATCCCTGCGGAATCGAGTCGGGGTGTACAGCTTCGTGCGATACACACCTGAGTTTTACGGCCAACAATCGGATTCCAATACATCATCGCTGATTTTGGAGCGTAGTTGCAAAGTCCTGAGCCACGAGACGGGCCACATGTTCGGAATCCGTCACTGTGTTCATTTCCATTGCTTGATGAATGGATCCAACCATTTGGGAGAGTCCGACGCTCAACCAATTCATCTCTGTCCAGTCTGTCTTCGCAAACTGCAATCATCGGTGAATTTCGACGTGCAACAACGTTATCAATCGCTGCAGGAATTCAGCGAGCGCGCCCGATGGCAGGGCGAATCAGCGTGGCTTTCCGGGCGACTAAAGCATCTCAGTGATAGGTAGCCGACGACGCGTGCGCAAATCCAATGCAGCGTGATCGGCCTTCACACGTCGCAATCGAGCGTTAAGCCGCATTTCATCACCGGCTCGATGAATGCCAGCCGCGTGCCGCCGTACTCGCGCAAATCCCAATCACCGGGTGGTAATTTTTCGTGCTCGAACTTCTTTTCTGTCTCCGCGACCAACACGCTACCGG
>JABDKS010000792.1 GCA_013002105.1 Pirellulaceae bacterium
CCGGCAACAACCGAGGTTCCGATCGAATTACAAGGAGAACCATTGACCGATACGCAACCGTGATCGAACATCCCTCGGACTTGGCTGCGCGACGACTCTGATAGCTGACGGACGACCAGATCCACGCGTCCCGCGGTTTCGTTGTCGACTGTGATAGAACGCGTGATAATCGCCATCTGAAGCATCAAAAGTAGATTTTATAAATCGCAACGCACCATTCTGCGGCGCGTCATCCATTCACGTATTATCTGCACAGGGTGCCTGCGCCAGTGGACATCAATCTGGTCGACATCAACGTAACTATCACAGCGGACAAACCACAAACGGGTTTGCCGCTGAATGATTCCGCAAATCCAATCGATTCTATCATCGAGCGTCTTGTTCAACACGACGGTCGGTTTCAAACTGTTCGGCTCATCGCTATGCAAATGACCCGTTTGACTGGTGATTCGTAAACCGATCGAACCGGTTCGATCACGGCGCGGCAGATTGGATCCGTACTTTTGCGAAATAGATCGCTGTTTTTGTGGTCGTTCCATTGTTTTGATGCCCCGAGTAATAGCTGACCCACAACAGCCCGTCGTGCCAAACAACGCCGGCATAACTGGTGTCTCCGCCGGAGGGCAATTTGGTCAACTCGGTCATCGTTCCCAAAGTGGGATCCACCTGACAGATCGACGTTCGTGCGCCACCGTCGTAAAGTCGCACGACGGCTATCATTTCGCCTGTGGGTAACTGAATCATTTGCGGCCCGCCGATACGCGTCTCAAGGTCCTTCCAATCCCACTGGCGATAGGGAGGCTGGGAAATGCCAAGTTGACCCGTCTTGGTTCCGCCGTCGCGACGAAGCAAACAATATGCCTTGTCATCACCCGTGAAGACCAGCGATGTTTCGTTGGGATATCCTTCGTCAAAAAGATTCTCAACCAACGTTTCGTAGTTCATGCCATCATCGCTTTGATACAAACGAACCGATCGCGGCCCGCTGCCGGTTGCGTAGCCGATTCCGTACGCTGTGTCTTTGTGCCACGTTGTTCGCCACAACCAAAAGTCACGGTCACCCACTTCGTGGGCATCACTCCAATGGATGCCGTCGTCAGAGAACCAAGTCAGTGATTGATGCTTGTAATCGGCCGGTTGGTTCACCGCGACCGCACCCGAGAGCATCAGTCGACCATCGGGTGTTACCGTAATCTTTGCATCACGTAGATCGCCTGAGGGATATTCGATCAAAGCAGCCGATGTCCAGTTTTTTGCATCGTCGCTTTGGAGCACGCGCAAGGCGCCATCAGGCGACACATGTGCCGATCCTTCGCGAAAGACACAGAACCACTTTTCGTTGTGTCGGACCAGATCTGTGAACGCGTTGTGCCGAGCGTTATCCCAGATTTTGCTTACTTCCAAGACTTCCGCGCGAACCTTGGGCCGCTCCGCCACCGCCGAGCCGATCGCGAGGCTACAGAACACCGTCAAAATACAAATTTGGTACTTCATCATCGTTTTTTACGTTGCGGGAACAAATTAGAACGCGTTATGAATCCGCTCGATTTCGCTATCGATGTCCGAGCCTTCGTAAAACCATAACCCACCGCGGACGCGAACGGTCTGACCTGCTTCGCAATCTGGAAAAATCGGATCCGAATGGAAACAGGGGACCGGCGGGTTCGTCCACGCGCGATGCGGCGGTTGCCAAGCCGTGATGATCCAACGATCCACCGTGTCGGCTTTGACCGCGACAAAAGAGTCCTGGACAACCTGTTGACGTTTTCGCTGAGCCTGAAAACCGATCAAACCCGATAACATCACACAAACCTGCGATCGCAATTGGGTCAGCGGCTGATCGGTCCCGTTGGTCAACCACATCTCCATCGCGACGTGGTCCATTTTGTTTTCGACCCGACTGCCAAACGAGATGCCATTGGGGAGTTGTCGTGACATGACCAGCGCTTCACCGTCTCGCTGCCATTCCAGTTTCGGAAGTTGCACATCCTGGACCGACCAAATCGTCGGAACATGCGTGTGGGCAAGGTAGGTCAAACCTAGATTGGAAAAGATCGCTTCGGGCACATCAACGACCGCATATCCCCCATCCTTCCAAGGAGGAAAGACGCTGACTTTTGTCTCGCGTTGCGGATTAATCGCACCGTCCAAAAAACCTCGGCGTGGATGGCGACCACCGGGATACGGCAAGACTCTCAACTTTGTTGTTGAAAGCGTTTTCGTCGACCCGTCTACTTGAGGTGCATATTGACTAACCAAGCCCTTGGCTCGTTCGATGGTCATGCCGGTTGCCAACCGGACTTCGTCGGGCGTGAACTGATGGTCGATGATCATGTTGCGTAACCAAGTTTCATCGTCCGGCGCCGCTAACGGTCGACCCACACGTTTCACTTCCGCTGCGTCATCGACCACCTCCAACTGCTCGTAGAAGTTCAATGCCCGTAGGTATTCATCCATGCCTGCGGCTGACACGACACCGCGACTACGTTGAATTTCATCTTTCATACGACCAATTAAGTACTGCTTTTCCTCGCGACGCGGCTTGACCGACTCGCCACCCACTTCGATATACCAGGGCGCTGAATGTGCAAATCGAATGCGACCCTCCCCATCCTCCTCGCGGTCTTCCCAAAAACGGACCGCTATCCAACCGCTTTTTTCGACTCCTACTGGCACGTCGATCACGGTCCTGAAAGCACCTTGATCGGTTCGCTTGTTTTGGGGTCGCAACATTTTGATCGGAACACCATTAACCAGAATTTCGCCGAACGTCAGTGGCGTTTGCGAAATGATTTCGACATGCAGGGGAATCTCCGTAGGCGAGTCGACCCGAAAGACATGTCCGGGGTCGTGATCGTCCGCGGTCGTCATCAACATCGGACCGGTCGTGACAAATGATCGACCCTGCTGCAATCCTTGTCGCCACTGTTGATAGTCAAACCCATCTTTCAAATGTACGTAGACGCGGCCAAAACCGGCTGGCACGCAATGAACACCGTTGGCGGTACCCGCCGACGGCGGCATGCGAAATCCACTGTTCAACAAGACGTAGTACATTCCCAACGTAAAGTCGATCCACTCTCGTTCGCCTCCTCGCGTTCCTCCGAACGGCGGCTGAATAAAATTCGGCGCCGGCGTATACCAATCACCAAACGCAAATTGCGTTCGCCACATATGGTTGTTAGCCAGTTCATAGGTCGCGTTGGGAGCGATCGTGGGCAACACCATGGCGAACGGCCAAGCCAGCTTGTCCATGTCAAACAACACATCGGGGTCGGCCGCCCGGGCCGAATCGACGATCGGTTTCCACGGCGGCACGGTCTGCTGCAAAGCCCCCTTGTGACCGAGCACAAACAGGGCACCGAGTGTGTGACGTTTCTGGGCGACCGAAAAGATCTCGTACTCGGTGTTACGCGGCCAAATCACATGAGTTGGGTCGACACGCACAAGATCATCGGGCAAATCGATTCGCAGATTTTTGTCACCCGACGACGGCGGCGTCTCGGCAACCGTCACCCAATGGGTCAGCGGAAACGCGACGTTCAGGTCTTCCGCCAAGATCACATTTCGCAATTCGTCAATCGTTCGATGCAGATGGGTATCGCCGGAGTACCAACCCAGTTGTGACATATCGATCCAACGCCGCAGTGAAACCGAAAGGTCCAAGTCTTGATCAACGACGTCGAACGTCTGTTGATGGGGATGGTATTCCTTACCGCGGTAAACGCCCAAGGTGTAATTGCCCGGCGGCAACGAAACCGTGCAGGGATCAGCCGAAATCGTCGTGTGGTACTCTGTCGATTCCTTGTTGATCCAGTTTTGTTTTTCGTATCGCACTGCGGTTCCGCTCTCGGAGACCGACTCGAAGAAGTACGGTTTGCCGCCTGCATCGTTCAAATACAACCGTGCCGGCAACATCTCGTTGGTGTCCGCATCGGTAACGACGACGCGGACATTGAATTCGGCTTGGGAAATAGCCGGAATGCCGCAGACACACAGCAGGGAGAAAAAAAGACTTCGCACGTCGTTGCCTCGCGTCGCGATCGGGAACCGTTTACCGGAGCCAACAGCGTAGCGACTGGCGAGATTGCACGCGCGATTTGGACCGACAGCTACGAAGGAAAGTCGGGTCTATCGCGCCTCCCACTGCGATAACACCGTGCGAACAGTGCGGCGAATATGCAAACACGGCGGCCGAGTCGAATTTCCGATCACTTACAGCACGGTATCTTTCCAGGGACCCGTGATCGCGCAGGTGAAACCGGGTGTCTGAATGTTGACAAAAAGCCAATCTCCGTCGGGGCTGAACGTGGCTCCGGCCCACTCTTTGGCACGGAAATCGCCTGCCACTTTATTGTGCTGGCCGTCCAAGATCACGTTATTCTCCGCGAACAACTCCAGGTAACCCTCTTGCGACAAGCCAAAGATACACTGCGGATACTCGTTGGGACCGTAATCATTGTCTTCGCACAAAATGATGCCACCGCGCGGACTGACGGCCAAATTGTCGGGCATGTTCAACGTCATTTTATTGGGCGATTCAAACAGCAGCGTCAGTTTTTCGTTTCGCGGATCGTACTGCCAAATCTGTCCCGCCTTGGCTGCGCCACCGTTGGTGGCATCAAAGTAAACGAGTCCGTTGCCGTACCAGCAGCCTTCCAATCGCGCAAAAGTTGATCCACCTTTTGCTTGACCCTGTTTGAAGACACCCAGTTGATCGCCGACTGTCCCGTCGGACGCATCACCGGTGCCCTTACTGTGCGCCAGCGTTGGGTCGTCGATTTTGTGCCAGCAGATATCAAATGAGACACCGCTGGAAAAACCACCTCGCAAATCGTCTTGTCCGACGACTTGAGCCATTTCCAAAGTGCCGCCTTCGGCAAGCTTGCCCGGAGTCTTGGGTGTGAACCGATAAAAACCACCGGTTTCACGGTCTTCGGTCAAATAGACGTTACCCGTTTCACGATCAACCGCGAGCGCCTCGTGAACAAATCGACCCATGTCTTCGATCGGCTGTGCGTCGGCAGCCGCGTCCATCGGCACCTCGAAAACCCAGCCATGCGTTTTCTCGAACGTACGAACGACATCCTGGTTGTACATGTCTTTGTCACGGGGTCCGAGTACGGTTTCTTCGGCCGTCAACCAGGTGCCCCACGGCGTCACGCCGCCGGCACAGTTGCGACTGGTCCCGGACAGACTGACCCAACTCTTCTCGAACTGGCCAGTCTTCGTGTTAAAGACCAGATTCGTACATCCACCCTTGGCTCGTGGGTCATACAGACCCGTATCCTGGCAGGGGATGTGTGGGCCGTCCTCGCTCACTTCATGATTTCGGCAGAGCGTCAATCGATTCCCGTTGGCCGAGACTACCGCCATACCATCATGCGCCGGGGGCGTTCGAACTGAGTCGCTCATGACGTCGCCCGTCCAACCGAATGTTCGATATCGAAATCCTTCGGGCAATCGGATCAGGGGCAAACCAGTCGTCTCGTCCCGAACGGGACGCAGGTTGCTGTGACGAAGCGGTGCGTCGCCGCATGCGATTCGGTGCGACAATCCGCCCAGGGCTGCGGCGACGCCAAATGTGGTTGCCGCGGAAAAACCATCACTGAGAAACTTACGTCGGGTGCTTGAGTGCATTCGGAAGAATCATCCGTAACGAAATACCGGTCATTGGACCACCATCGTGCCGTTCATCACCATCCAGTGGCCCGGGAAAGTGCAGAGGTAAGGATAACGACCAGGCCGGGTCGGCGCCTCAAAGTAGATTGTTAATTTTCCGTTAGGATTTACGACATCGGTGTAGGCGATGACAGCCTCCGAATCGGGAATATAGTGCCGACTAGCCGCCTCCGGATCCGCAATCATCCGATTGGTCTGTTCGCCTATTTGCTGCAAAGTACCGGGCTGGATCAACGCCCAGTTGTGGGGAACCGCGTCAGGGTTATGGAACGTCAAGCGGATGGGGGCGCCGGCCGGCACCGTGAATGTCTGTTTGTCGAAGTTCAGGTTCCGAGCGGCGCGAATATGAACCGGCAGGGCACCGGGCAACGCCTTGCGATGCGGATTGCGAACCACCGCTTTAGGTCGATGAAAATCCGCCAGCATCGGGTGCGGCAAGATTACCTTTTCACTGGGCTTGTACCCTGGAATCGTCGTCAGTGGTTCATCCAAATGATGGACGGTCATGAACAGATCGTGCGATCTCTCTGCCGACGACTTCACCAATAGATGCAGTTGATTGACCTTCTGCAATTCCGGAATCTCGATGAATAGATTCTTACCATCATCGAGCAACGTCGCCGATGCGATGTCCAAGACGTCGTGTCCTTGCAAACCGAGCTGACGCGCCGAAAATTCTGGTGATCCATAGGCGCCGCTGTAGCGATAATTCCAGCATTGCGCAAAGTGTCCTCGTGCGTCTTCGACCAGTGATCGATTCAATGGTTCAGAAAACGTAACTCGTATGCCATTGCTGTGAACATGAAATCCGATGGGTATCGGTAACTGATCGGGTACGTAGCGGATGCGTTCAAAAGAACCGGTGTCGGGTGTGTACGTTCCCCATCCGCTCATCCCGGACACGTACAGTTGTCCGTCGATGGGACTGAATTTGCCACGGTGGGCGCCTGATGACAATTCGCCCGCGATCGGCATGGCCGCGCCCTGAATCCAACCGTCGAACTCATCTCGCAAAAGCAAAAACGCGCGTCCCGCGCCAAACGACAGATGCACCATTTGGTTTTGCACTGGTCCCCATTTATCGCCGCCGACAAACACCTGACCACCACTGGAATTGTCCACGCCACGCGGCAAGTACAACATTGGTAGCTCTGGCGGATATTTGCGGTTCGTGCCGGGCCGACCAAAAAATGGTATTTGATTCTCCGTGGACGACGCCGTTATCAAGCGGTTGATCACGGGACCGTCGGGACGTACCGCGGCAATCATCGATGCGGGCATCCAGTCGCCTTCACTACTGGGAATCGTGACCAAGCCGTCGGGCGTCAGCCCAATGCCATCGGAGTTTCGAAGACCTCCGGCTATCACTTCGGCGCTCTGTCCGTCGGCAGCGATTCGCATCACGCCCTGTTTACCCGATGCGGTGTAAAAACGTCCTTGGTCGTCGCGGAGCAACCCGCACGTAAAGTCATGACCGCCACGTGATGTCTCCAATGCCTGGCTGTAACATTCATAAAAATCCATCTCGCCGTCATCATTCAGATCATGCAATCGCGTCAGCTGATCGCGACCGAGCACATAAATCTGATCCTGATGCACGACCACTCCCAATGCCTGGTGCAGTCCCGAAGCGATGCGACGCCACGTGACGTTGGAAAGATCATCACTTAAATGACTCACTCGCCACACGTCACCCTGCATTGTGCAAACCACGGCCGACCCGTCGGACAGAAAATCATGTCCGCCGCAAAACAGCAATGCATTCCACGGGTTTTCGGTGGGCAGATGGATTTTGTCGACAACGTAAGGACCGCCACCGGTTGATTCGGAATTGCGAGCGACATGAGCGGGCGTTCCGCCCGTCACAAACTCTTGCGGCCACTGAGGTGGACCGCCATGGAGCAGATCGCGGTCGGGATGCTCATCGCGCAGCGCGACGACGTGTTTGAATTCCCCGTCTTCGACTTTGATGGTGTCGATGTATTCCCTGTCGCCGACGCGATAAGCAAACAGGACTTGCTTGCCATGTCGATACAGACCCAGATATTTCTTGCTTCGCTTGGCGTCGTAGGGCAACGCGGCCGACCCCTCGAAGACAATCGAGGAACCATCCTGGGTCAACCCTTTCATGAAGCCGTGCCTTACCGACGAGAACTTGATGAACCCGTCGACCCAGTACCGACGAAATGCCAGCGCATCGGTATCAAAACAGGCCGCCACGGCTTTGCTTCCTTCGCCCGTACGTACGCAAACACCGCGTGACACATGCAATTGGTCTGCGTGAAAAACACCACTGATCAAACTGCCCAAATCGGTATCGTTCCATGCGCCACTGGCCCATGTCGGCTCACTTTGGTTGCCCCAATGCCCGTACGTCCCGCCGTCCAGTCCAGGGTATTCTGCTAACAAGTGCGGTCGTGGGTCGGCATCACGAAAATGACGCGCCTGTTTTGCATAAAAGTCGTAGACCCGATCTCGATTCACATGGGCTTGCCAACTGGGCCAACGTTCCGGATCGAGCGGTCGTCGCGGCATATCAAACTCGGCAGGGTGATGGCCGTTTGCATGAGCGAGCAACGAACCGATCGCGTTGGCTCTCAACGTTTTGTGTGAACCAAGTTCGATCAGGAACGCCAGTAAGTCAGCTTGATCTTGGTCACTGAGCATTGCCAACAACCCATCGGGCATCAACGTGCCGACCTCTTGCACCGCTTCGATGTCGTTCTGATCAAGCACACGATGGGTTCCCGTCGCGACCTCGCGAATCACCAGTTCGTCATTTGACTCGCGGTCGCGATAGCCTCGGATCACTTCTCCGTCGCCGGTAACGACAGCGATCGCCTGATATTCGGGAGCCACTACTTTTTTGGGCGATATCAACGACGACGCAAGCTGCTCCGCCGTTTGTTTGGTACCGATCTCACTGAGTTCCGGCCCCACGTTGCCTCCGTGCTCGCCGACTTTGTGGCAGGACAAACACGCGGTCGTTGGCGCGGCAAATAAAACGGCGCCGCGACCGGGATTCCCCTTCGCTTGTGCAAGCCCAGCCAGATCAGTCGCTCGCTGATCTAGACCGTCTTGCGCCCAGGAGGTGCAAGCCACGATGCATGCCAGGATCTGCGTGATTAATCGGTTCATAAGTCTGCAAACAATAAGAAAGAGTTGTCCTCGGTGAAATGATAGTGCCCTAGTGTTCTGTCAAAACAGATTTGACGGGTGGTCCAGTCGTAGTGGACCATCTAACGAAAAATGTCGCGTCAACTGGTAGGGCCGGTTC
>JABDKS010000797.1 GCA_013002105.1 Pirellulaceae bacterium
GCATTTGACACCATCAATTTCCTTAACGACAACTTGTGGTTTGCCGACTGAAAGTTCAAAACCCTCGCGGCGCATCGTTTCGATCAAAATCGCCAAATGCAAAATGCCTCGTCCGGAAACCGCAAATGCATCGCCCGATTCGATGTTGCGAATTCGCAGGGCAACATTGCGTTCGAGTTCTTTAATCAGACGTTCACGCAACTGCCGACTGGTCACGTATTTACCTTCTTTACCGGCCAACGGCGAACTATTGATTGTGAAAACCATTTCCAACGTCGGTTCATCAACGGAAATTCGCGGCAAGGCGACGGGATTCGCGGTGTCGCAGATGGAATCGCCGATTGAAATCATGTCCAAGCCAGTGAGTGCCACGACGTCGCCGGCATCCGCCTTGTCGACTTCAGTCCGGCCAAGATTATCAAATATGTTGACCGCTGCGATTTTGGCTGTGACATGTCGACCGCATTCCTGGATCACCGTAACCGAATCGCCTTTGCTGACGCTCCCGCTAAGAATTCGACCGACGGCGATTCGACCGACGAATTCAGACCAATCCATTGTCGTCACCAGCATTCGAAAGGGACCGTCTTCGATAAATGGCGGGGGAACATGTTCCAAAACCAAATCAAGCAGCGGGTTCATATTTTCGGATGGATCATCCGGCGAAGTCTTGGCGAATCCTTCTTTGGCGGAAGCGTAAATGTGATGGAAGTTATCCAGATAGTCGTCGCCCCCCATTTCGCAGATGAGTTCTACCGCTTCGTCGACGACTTCGGCCGTGCGGGCATCCGGTCGATCGACTTTGTTAACGACAACGATGGGTTTCAGGCCAACTTCGAGTGCTTTGCCCAACACAAATCTGGTTTGTGGCATGGGACCTTCTGCGGCGTCGACCAACAACAATGCCCCGTCAGCCATCTTGAGCACGCGCTCGACTTCACCGCCAAAGTCGGCATGGCCGGGCGTGTCGATGATGTTAATCTTCACGCCTTTATACGGAAGCGAGATATTCTTGGCCAGGATCGTGATGCCACGTTCCTTTTCAAGGTCACCCGAATCAAGAATTCGTTCGCCTTGAAGTTGCGCATCTCGAAATTGTCCGCTTTGACGAAGCAGGCAGTCGACCAAGGTCGTCTTGCCATGATCGACGTGGGCGATGATGACGATGTTGCGGATGTCGTTACGTTTTTTCATTGGTATATTAAATGTTCTTTTGAAATCTTAGGGCGTCCGAGAAGAGTGAACACGTCGTTCGAATTGACGACGCAGTCGCCTTCGGCTTGCCGTTAAACGATAACGGGAAGTAGGAAGAATACTCTTACGCGTCGGGAGGCATCGTCGCTTGGGAAACAGCCATCAATTGTTCGACAAGACCCATAATTCGATTTTCAATTTCTGTGTCGCCGATTTGATCGCCGGCAAAAGCGTCGCCTGTCGCATAGACAAAGCGGGGTAACACGAGCGTGCGGAAATCGAGCATCAGGCTGTTGGCTAATCCCATGCAACCCATATAGCTGCCTTCGCCACCCGCAGCGCACAAAAAACCGACAACTTTATCCGTCCAGGCTTTGCCAGTTAATTCAACAAGATTCTTGGCTGATGAACTGACGTTGTAATTGTAGATTGGCGTTGCGATCAATATTCCCTGGGCCGCCTGGATCGTTTTGCTGATTTTCACGACATTTGGGTCGGTGTAACAACCGCTGGCGTCACAAGGTGGAATCGTCGTTATGGCCAAATCAATCAGGCGGCTTTTGCTGTTCGAGGCTTTTTGAAGCCGTTCATGGGCGAAGTTAGCCAAAATTCGGCTGCGACTTCCCGGATTAAGGCTGGTGGAAAAAACGACGAACATTGAAAATACGAAAGGCAAGCGGATGGGTGTGCAACGGAAGCTGGAATCATAGTCCTAAAGCTGTTTTCGCGGAAGGCAAGAAGCCGGGTAGCGGCCAGCATTGCGAAAAAGCTATGCAACGGTCCGGCACCGCTGCTGGACTGAGGCGGAATCCCGTTCGCCAGAATCGAAAAACATAAAGCAGGGAGTTCGTTAATTGTGGCTAGAGTTGTATTGGCAATGTCGGGTGGCGTTGATTCGAGCGTTGCTGCGCATCTGTTGATCGAACAGGGCCACGAGGTGATCGGCGTGTTTATGCGTCACGGCGAGAAAGCGGTCACCGCATGTGCGATCGACGGCCAAGTGGACACTTCGCCACTTTTGCCAATTCTTAACAGCCGCGCCGATCACAAACAGGGCTGCTGCAGTG
>JABDKS010000819.1 GCA_013002105.1 Pirellulaceae bacterium
GCAGGAGCGTTGGGAATACGAGTCGCGCCTCAAACCAAAAAAGAAACAGTCTAAGAAGCCGTCGAAACCGAGAAGTGAAACCAAATGAACCGACACGCTTGACCGACGCGTAAAATTCCGCAACAGCATTCGCGAAAAGTCTTGTTCTTTAATCCTCCGTTTCGAATTGTCGTTTCATTGAACTCTCCATCATCACCCCCCGGGCCCGACTCGGGACCATTGTATGCAAAGAACATTCTCGTCGTCGGCGGTAGCCGAGGCATCGGCCGGAGTGTAGTTGAGCACTGCCTGGAGCAGGGCGCAAACACAATCGTGGTGTCAAGGACAGAGGGTGATCTTCAAGCCTTGGCCGACAGTTCCAGATTGCAACACCTGAAAGTGGATGTACTCAGCGATTCCATCGATCCAACTGGATTACCCGAGGTGGTTGACGGATTCGTATTTTGCCCAGGTAGTATTCAGCTTGGACCCATCCGTGCCACCAAATCAGAGGTGATGCGTGAGGATTTTGAGCTGAATGTTGTTGCGGCGCTTCGATGTTTTCAAACGGTGCTCGCGAACCTCAAGAAATCCGAATCCGCGTCGGCGGTCTTTTTCAGTAGCGTCGCCGCATGCCAGGGTTTACCGATGCACACATCGGTTGCTGCGTCTAAAGGGGCCATTGAATCGCTCGTGCGTACTTGGGCGGCAGAGCTGTCGCCCAAGGTACGCGTCAATTGCGTTGCACCCGCGCTGACCGATACAGCTCTGGCCGAGAGATTTTTGTCGACCGAGGAAAAGCGTCAGGCGATGGCTGCGATGTATCCGCTGCAGCGAATAGGGGCACCCCAAGACATCGCCAACGCGGTCGTGCATCTGCTTTCACCAGAGAGTAGCTGGATGACGGGACAGGTGTTGCGAGTTGATGGTGGGTTATCGTCTGTCAAGAAGTAGCAGCATACTTGCATACCGTGTCCGTGCTGCGGTCAGGGTGTACGCATGCAGTGTCGCGAGCTGAAAACCCGATCGTGAGCGCGGTCGGTCGTGAAACGCTTGGCAATTCGATGCTGATATTCGCTATGCGGACTTGCGAAAGCTTTCTTTGGGGCACTGCCAGTCGCGTTGAAGCTCCAACGGACGTTCGTCGGACGATAGAATATTACCGCCCCCACAACCAAGTCATTTCATGTCGTCGAAATCGATCATTGCCATCCTGATCGCCGTTTCATTTGCGGTGGCATATTACGTCGCTACCCGTGGCGATCGCCAGGAAGACATCGCCAAGGAGTTGGCGAAAAAGCAGATCCAGCGTCGGATGCAAACGATCGATCAGGATGGCAGCGACCAATCCACTGGCGCGATCGATTTGGACGTGATGCGACTGACCGAAGCACTTTACGCGCAAAAACAAGACAACTCGGGTCGCTGGCTCGTAAAAGGCCAAGACAGCCCCGGCACCGTCATGTTGCCGTTTGTGCCTCCGTTAAACGGGACACTTCCCGATGACGGCGACATTCGCGATCCAGATTCCAGTGACGCCAACCCAGGGTTTGTTGGCGCGAGTGAATGTGCGGAATGTCATCGCGATCGGCATGCGGGTTTTATCCATACGGCGCACCACCGGACCAGTGGTGTTGTCCAGGTCGGAGATCTGGACGGCCGGTTCATGCCGCCCGGCAATCAGTTGCGGACTCCCGATCCTGAATTGTCATTCACCATGCTCGAGCAAGATGAACAATACGTCCAGCGTGTCAGTTATGGTCAATGGCATTTGGATTTTCCGTTGCAAGTATTCACGGGATCGGCCAAAACCGGTCGTACTTTCCTGTACTGGCACGGCGATGCGTTGTACCAATCGCACGTTTCCTATCTAAGTGGGTTGGATGAGTGGATTCCCAGTCCCGGATACGATGCACGGCAAGTCGATTACGCACGACCGATCCGAAGCGGTTGTTTGGAATGCCACCTGACGTTCATCGAACCCAAACGCGGTACAAATCGTTTTGATCCCCAGTCCGCCGTCTATGGGATCTCGTGTGAGCGTTGCCACGGACCGGGCGAGCAACACGTGACGTTTCACCGTGCCAACCCCGACGAAAAAGTCGCGAAGGCGATAATTCATCCCAGTGATTTATCGCGTGAAAGCCAGTTGGATATTTGCGGCCAGTGTCACTCCGGTAGCTTTTCGTTGCTGGGAAAACCCTTTGCTTATCGCCCGGGATTCGAGTTAAGCAACTACCACAAGTTGAAGAATCCCGATTTCAAAGGTGTCGGCGGGATTCATACGAGCAATCAGTTGACGCGATTGGGCATGAGTGCGTGTTTTCAGAACTCAGAGATGACCTGCACGACGTGTCATAATCCCCACGAGAATCAGCGTGGTAATCGTCAGGCATTTACCGAGAGCTGCCTGGCCTGCCATGAGACGATTGATTGTGGACTATCCGACGAACTGGGTGAACGAATCGTGCAGGGGTGCATCGAGTGCCATATGCCGATGGGTGACAACGAAGGCATGACGTTGCAGGTCGCCGAAGGTAGTTTTACGGTAACCATGATTGATCATTACATTCGCGTCGATAAGCGGGCCGCCCAGGAGCATCTGCAAAAGAGTTCCAACGCGGTGGCGGAGTAGAGTCGCATGTTCACAAGGCCCTGATTGGATAGCAGGGAATCGCGATTCACCGACGACAACAAAAGCAGTTTGGGAAGATCTTGATGAGGAAAGCTGGTTGGAACCCGATCTGGAAATGGCTCGCGATCATCGCCATGATCTTCTTGCTTGCTCCACTGGCTATCGCGCTGCTCAATGGCCCCGGCGGTTCAAGTGGTCTTTACCCGTCACCCAATGCCTATGAAACCATTTCCAACGCCAGTAGGTCCATCACGCGATTGCCGTTTGATTATGACACCAGCGACGACGTGGAGATGCTGAAGGAGTACGTGGAAAGCAATCGAGAAGCTCTGTCGGAGATCGACAAAGCGCTGACGCAGCAGTCACGAGTCCCGCTTGATTACACGGTGCCACTTGACGAGTTGCTCAACGCGAGCGGCACGGTGCGATTGCCCATGCGGTTGCTGATCGTGCAAGCTCGTGTCGCCGAACTGGAAGAAAACCCGGGAGCCGCGGCCGATGTCTATGCAAAGATGAGCGTGTTAAGCCCGAAGCTTGCAACCGGCGGTTTGCTCGTGCATGTCATGATCGCGTCCGCCTATGAGACAATGGCGCTGGAGAAACTGATCGAGCTAACGCCGCGATTAAGTGCCGTTGAGAAGAAGAGGGTGTTGAGCGTACTGACGACAAATGCTCGCAAGCCTATCGATTTTGACCTGGTTCGCGAACGTGAATCAGACTACTGCAAGCACGAACACGGGACGGTGCGTGGAAGCATCTTGCTTTGGTCGGGATCAGCATTAGTAGATCAGCAAGTAGATCGAGCCATCGAAACCGACGACGAACTCTTACGTTTACGCGACGAAGCGATCGACCTACTCGGCTCCTGAAATCTGCGGCACGCGTTTAGGCAGCGCGGCGGATCTTCGTCTGTGTGCGAGTTTCGATTCGCTCGCGCGGATAAGCTTTCGCACCTACTTCGGTAGACCGGGCATCGG
>JABDKS010000879.1 GCA_013002105.1 Pirellulaceae bacterium
CGTTGATCCCGAATCATTGTCGTTTAGCCAATTGGATATGACGGATCGCTTTGACGATAACGAAACTCTCCAGGCGGACGAGTGGATCACCACGACGCCGCTGAACTCGACAATAGCGAATCCGGAAGCATCTGGACTACCATCGCTCAACGCGAGTGCTGATGAAATCTACCGAGAAGCTTCTAAACTTTCTGAATTGAGAGAATCCATTCCGATCCCCGATGATGGCGTCTATTGTCCAATATGCCATATCGCCAACACCGATCTTGGTAAACTGCGATCACCTTGTCCGCGATGCGGGCGCGCGCTACTGAAATTTGGATGGACCTAGCTGGACGACAAGACCGAGCCAGAGCACAGTCCGAAATCGTGCACATGGAGCAAAGCTTGCATGGTTTCACAGACGGCACGTCATCGCTCATTTCTCGGTCACGGCGATTGTTTTGAAAATTGTGTTTAATATGTCGTCGTGATTCGGCAATGAACGTCGTTCCACGTCCTAGATCACCGCTCTCCCGTTATTGTGAGTCACACATTGCGATCGCGACGGTATTCACTAATGGCCTTGTGCATTTGCATTGCGTTAGTCGCGATCCTCATGGCATTCACGATGGATCATTCGTCACAACGGCTTTTCTACGATGGTCTCGATGACTACGAGTTCCGTTTCGAACGCGACGCCGAATTTGGAGTCGAGAATCCATGATCGAATCTCGGCCGTGCTCGTCAATCCCGTGATTGAATTGCGACGCTAGGCGGGACCGTCGCAACCGAAACGCGGTCGAATGGTTACAATCGATGATGCAGCGTCGATTTTTTGGTGTCCGACGTGTCAGGTCGCACATGAGTGATACTTTACCATCGTCTTGGGCGATCATTGGACCGATGCATTGCGGGCCTTAAACCTGCTTTCAATGACGAAATCAAACAAGAATCTACACCCCGCTTTAGACAAATTTGGCGGCCAGCGTTCATCGCTTTCAATGGAACAAGAATACGCAATCGAAAGCATGCGATGAACTTTGGTGATTGTGACTCAAGGTTTTTTGATTTGAAAAATCGGCTTAGAGTAGTGAAGATCAAGATAGGGTTCGCACATGTCAACGCTTGACGGATCCACTTCTGTGGCAACATTGTTCGCATTAGAACGTCTTCCCCATCAACAAAAGACACGGAATGAGAATACGATTCACACGAAGCCCGAGTTGCGTGTGTTGTTGAAAGTGGATGATCATTTGTTCGGGCTCCGTGGTCGTTGACGTTTTTCAGCGAAAGTCGCGATTATGTTCAAATGGTTTTGCAGTTTGTTTCAAAGTGATCGAGTCCATCTGCAATCCGAAATGGTGGCGAATCTGCATCCCTACCCGACGCCGGATACAGTCACAGACTGGGACGACGCAAGCTTGTTTACTGCGGCCGGTTGCGAGTCAGCTCTCAGATACCACAGAGACGGATTCGAGACTCTCAATGATTCCGAACGATCGCTCTGCTGCCTCTACCTGCTGGAATCCGCGGTCAACAACGGCGGCTTTGGGCACTGGATCGAGAGCCTTTGTCCAAGCGCCGCAGCAGAAACTCCACGCATCCTGCGAAAGATCGGTGCAACGAAAATGGCGTCCTTGGTGGCCGATGTTCTCCTGCCATTAGGAGACACAACGGAAATCAATTCAAAGGATCAGTGGGTTGAACATTATCTTTCGATGCCCGACGAAACTCACGAACACTGGGAAACGCGAACTCGACCGTTTCTCGAACTGGAAGACCGATTCCTTGACTTGGCCTACAGCTATGCTCGTGCGAATTGGGAAGGCGTGCGGGCAGCACAACAAAGGAGTTGAACCGGAGAGTCGGTTCACGCGACATCTGAAAACCGAAATTGGTTGGCCGCCAACCGCTTCACCTAGACGTTTCACCTAAAAGGATTCCCTATGAGACGACCACTGTTTCTCGCTACCGCGGTGATGCTGCTTTCCGCGTTGTCCGGATGCGAGCGGCAATCGTCACTCATTGCTCCAAAGGAGACGATCGCATTCAGAATTATCGCGACAACGAACTCGAGCGCCAAGATATTGGAGACTGCAAATCTAACGACCGAGCGTTTCGTGACGCTTGACGACGAGGTGATCGCGGAATGGGTCCCGATGCGTGATGACGTGACACTCGAGGTGAAGAACATTGGAAATGC
>JABDKS010000880.1 GCA_013002105.1 Pirellulaceae bacterium
GTCTTTGGGCTCACCATCCTTGGGTTCACCGTCTTTGGATTCACCGTCTTTTTTATCTCCGTCCTTCTTGTCACCATCCTCCTTCTCTCCGTCCTTCTTCTCTCCGTCCTTCTTCTCTCCGTCCTTCTTGTCACCGTCGCTTTCGGACGGGTCGCCGTCTTTGGGATCGCCATCGTTTTCATCGCCAATTTGATCCTTCACTTCCTTGCTACGATCGGCGATCGACTTCTGTTCCTGTTGGACCTCCTTCAAATCCGCGCCGTTTTCCGTCCGTGCCCGAGTGCTTCTTTGTGCACCTTCGATTCTCTTCAGATCCTTGATCATGTTGGCGATCCGGTTCTTTTCGTCTCGAATCCGCTTAGAACGATCCTCGCTCATCAGCAGTTTCAAAATCGCTTCCAGATCTTTGGCTGCGGAGCCTTGGTTGTCGACCGCGTCTTGAAATTTCTCCGAGCGCAGCGACTCGGAAGCGTTACGGAGCTTTTCTAAAACGAACTTATCACGCGATTGGCGTGCGGCCCGTCGCAACAATGCGGACCGCTCGGGGTTCTCGGCCGATTCGACATCGGCCAAACGCAATAAGAGTTCTTCGAGCCGTTGGTAACGATTGGCAACCGCCGACTGTTTTTGCACCAACGTCGCATCTTCGGCTGCCGTCGACCGAATGGGACGGACCGCTGGTACCAACAAAAGCACCACGATGATGGCGAAGCGATAAGAGGAAGCCGTGTTCATTTCATTTCCATTGTGTTCATTCGTTTCAACTAGCGTCGGACGATCGGTTTCCACGGTGATAGGTGGACCCACTCTGGACCTGAAAGCCCGCCTCTGGGCTGATGAATTAAATGAGCCTTGATGCGTAAGCGATCGGGCATTGCGCCTGACCCGGCGTCTGACGGCCCACGGCTCACCGTCGTGCTTTGCAAATGGGTTAATTCATCATCCCAACCCGACGACTCTCCCCGAGGGCATTGGTGTCTACACATCTTTCACCTCCCCTTCGGGGAGGTCGGACGCCGTAGCGGCCGGGTGGGGCAAAGCCTGAGATTCGTTTGGATCATTGTCACTCATCAAGCCACTGCGATTCTCCGTGCGTTTGCGATGTGAAAATGGAATATCTCCATGGGATGCAATCGCTTTCAAGATGGACTCGACATCTTGCAGCACATCATCGTTTGTAAACCGAACTACCGTCCAACCTTGGCGAGTGAGGTATTGTTGACGCTGCAGATCCTTGTCCTGTACCGAATCATGGTATGCGCCATCCAATTCCACGATAAGTCGTCTTGATACACACGCAAAGTCGACAAAGAACGGACCAATCGGATGCTGTCGACGAAACTTCATCTTGCAAAGCTGCTTGCCTCGAAGCAGGCTCCAAAGCAGGCCTTCCGCCGCTGTCTGTGTTGCACGCAGTGATTTGGCTCGCTGAGTCTGCTTTGACGTTTGTCTGTGCATGGTCTTAACACCGTTGATGTGTCCCCACCCGGCCGCTACCGCGTCCGACCTCCCCTTCGGGGAGGTGAAGATTGTACCTGCCAAACTTGTGTAGACACCAATGCCCTCTGCGAGAGTGAATGTTGGCGACGGTGCTTTTTCTTTGGAATTCACAACGTAAAACAGATGTTGATTGTCGAAAAGTGCAACTTCAAAATGCCTGGGCGGGGTGAAAGCAACGCGGTTCTTAGTTCTCGAACATTTCCAACACACGCCGTTTGCGTTCTGCTTTTGTCTCTTCGCTCAATTCATCCAAGTCGTCAATCAGGCCGCGGAAGATATCGAGAATCTCATTGTAGCTCTCTAAATCTAACATTTTGTCCAGTACTGCCGTCAATTGAAGCAAGACATCCTCGGCGGTTTGGACTGCTTGGGCCGTTTTTTGTGCGGCTTCGGCGGGTTCGGCAACCGATTTCTCGACCTCTCCTATTTGATCGATCAAACGCTGCAAAGGTTCCGAGACAATTTTTTTCAGTGGATCACGGACGCCGGTGCCGATTCGTTCGCGACGGTCGGCCGAATCGACTCGATTGTTGACCATTTCCTGCAGCATGTCGTCCAGCGACGCCGCGATTCCCGACAGCTCTTCGGACGTCTTGCTTGCTTGCAGTCCATTTTGTTGAACACGCAAACGTCGTACTTGTTGCTGCCGCGTTTTTTCGCGTTCGCTCTCGGCTTCTTCGGTCGACTCAAAACCGCGTCGCCGTAGCTGATCCAGACTGTCCCGCAGCGTGCGTGTTTCGTCGATCGTTTGTTCCAGCCGAGCACGCATCCCCAGTTCGCGGCGTTCCAATAGCGCAAGCAGAGCTTCGGGCGTGACGACCTGCAATCGAAACACTTCGCTGCGAGTCACGTGTGGAGATTTCAGGTCGTATCGGTCATTGGCTTCGGCAAAGACGTTGATCGCGTCACCGGGAACGATTTCGTCCAATTCGCCGTCGGCAACTAAATCCCGCAGATCCAATACCGTGTCTGCCTTGCCCTCACGATCAAACGCCGGTTGCTTCGTCGCCGTCAAAGTACTTTCGTCTTCCGTCGACGGTGCGACGGTGACGCGCAGCGCGTCGACTCCGTAATCATCAGTGACGACCGACTCGACCGGCAACTTGGCGATCGCTGTCACAGCGGTACCGACGCCGCGCAGCCGCAGTTCTAATTCGGGCGGTTCGTCCAAGACGACACCCATGAAATATCGATAGGGTGCTTGAGCGGAAATTCCGTCTCTGTCCATCGGCACGATTCGTACGGTCGTGGCCGCACTGAATTGGTCCAACGTCATCCGCAACTGACGCCGGTCGTCTGAATAGTCAATCTGTGTCGGTGGGACTTCGCCCGCATCGGTTTTCAGCATCACGTCGACGTCGCCCAGCGGAACACTGCTGGTGGCGACCAGCGTGACGTCACTCCCTTCGCTTAACCGCAATCCCGCCTGATACTGCGTCTGCAAATCGATTTCGCCACTGCCGTCGTTGCGCAGATAATCGGGATATCGAACCTGGACGTTCATTTCGGTGATGGCCGGTGGCTGGATGGCTTCCACACGATAACCGTCCAGTCGATCATCCAAACCGTGCACGCTGAACGTGAACGACTCACCGAGACTGCTCAGCGGCGGTCCTTCGAGCACAAACGATTGGTAGCCATCGATGATCCGCCCCACACGTCGCATGTTCGATTGACCGCGCGTTCCATCATCGCCGCGGTAGTAAACCGTACAAACGACCGGAACTTCGGCCTCGTCGGCTCGGGCACGAATCCGCAACGTCGCACTGCTGCCGCGCGGCAGTCGCAAGGCTCCGTCTTGAAATTTCAACAGTTGCGGTTCGTTGGTTTGTTCTTCCGATGCGGACACGATCGGCAGTTCGATACCCACCATCTCCAGATCGGCGCGTCGCGGCCAAGGATCATTGCTGAGCAGCGTTAGCCGACCGGTTGCTCGGCCAAACGCGCTGGGACTGACGATTGCAAACACGATCATCAACAGCGCCAGCGGGACCACGACAACGGCTTTGCGGACGAGTGGTTCCCAACGAAAAACTCGATTCGGATCGACCTGGTCAACCGCCGCAGCGGCCTGGATGTGGACTCGTTTGAGCAGTTCCGGTGAATGGGAATCGCCACTGCGGCCGGGTTCGTTCAGCTGAACTGCCGTGACGAGCCGGCCGCCCAACTGTGGATGATGGCGTTCGACCAGCAGCGCCAAACTGTCATCGGGCAAGGGACGTTGCAGTCTGCCGATCAGCATCTTGGCAACAATGCCAAGAATCAAGATGGCAACGACCAACAACAGTATTCCACGGGCCAGCAATGGCATCTCGGTGCCGCCCAACAAAACCGGCAAGTAATCCATCGCCAAACCGGCCCAAAACGCAATCAGAGCGACCGCCAAAATCGCGAGCACCGAATCCCAAACGACGTACCGCTTGACCCGCTGTCGGAGCGAACCGAGCAGTGTCGAAAGTTGCGGGTCCAGATAGGTGTTGGATTTCAGTGGACTGGCCTGTTGGCTCGAAGGGGTGCTGAAGCGATTTTATGGTTGCTGTGAGTTTACCGTAGGCCAGGACCTGTCCTGGCGCGACTTTGCCAGGACAGGTCCTGGCCTACAAGAAATCTCGCATAGAAAATAAAACTTCGTGTGAGTGAACGGACTGTTGCTTGTGTCTCGTCTATCTGATCTGCGATCCTGTTGTCAGGCTAACCGATGCAAACGGCGGGTGACCCACTCCATTGTCAGCACGCTGGCGATTAACCACAGCAAAATGGCGTTTCGGCGTGTATTGAAATCTTGATCGGGCGTTCCCGGCAAAATGGTGGTTTGGGGTTGAGGCCGGATCGACTGGATCAAACCTGATACGACTGAATCGTTGGTCGTGCCCGTATCAATGGGCGTGTATTTGCCACCGGTCATGGCGGCAAACTGATTCAGTTCTTCGTCGTTACGTTTGGGTCGTTCCAATTCGATCGTTGGCAATCGCACTTGCACACTTTGCCGCAAAACTTGTTCGTCCAAAGCGTCACCCAACGTCAGACGCAGTTCGTAACTGCCCGCTTCGCGAACGATGAAACGACCGCCATAAGTCCCGGCCCGCGGCTCGCCCTTGAGCGGCAGCAGCCGGATATCATCAATACGTCCGCTGGGCGCCAACAGTTTGGCTGGAACTTCGGGAACATTCAGCGGCTCGAATTGTTCGTCCGTCAACACTGCGCGAACCGTGATCGTATCGCCCACCATCGCCCGGCTGGTATCGACCAACAGCACGCCTCGGTTGCTGTCACGCAATAATCGCCCCTCGCTGATCCAGCGGATCAGTTTGGTGTAGTAACTGTCAAAATACGCGTCACTTTCGCCACGCAATCGCCAGATCTCGCCGCTACCTTGAAAGAACACGCGTCCGGCCCCGTAAAACTGCGACGCCATGAACACGGGCAACGAATCGCCGACTTCGGTCGTTGGATCCGAGAAATATCCATACACCTTGGCACCCGGTTTGGGACTTTTGATTCCGACATAATCGTAAACGCCACCGAATCGATCCCAAATCTCGAAACTCTCGTCTGGCTGATCCGCGATCCACAAAAATTCTGCGCGACGGGCTTCGGGCGTGAACGCGATGGGCCAAGCGTTTTCGCCGCCCTGTCGTCCACCGCCCAAGAGTGGTCCGCGGGTTGATACGTTGACGGGAAAGAATCCTGCGATCTTGCTGACGCGCGGATCGGTTCGCAGTCGCGACCAAAGCGGGTGATAGACCGGCCCGGCAATGATGGCCAGCCCGCCGGCTTGCTGAGCCAACCAGCGATCGAGCATGTCGAGCGACCCGACCGTCAACGCCGTCCAATCGGGATCAAACATAATGATCGCGTCGTATTCAAAGAGTTCCTCGGCCGTCGACGGAAACTCGGTCAACACACGATCGGCATCCTGGCTCATCCCCGGCTGTCCGGTTTGCAGCCAGGCGTCGAGTTCGATCGATTTGTCGCGATACAAAAGGTTTCGGACAAATCGATACTCACGAGTGGGACCACCCGCGACGGCCAGAACGCGCAGTTTTCGCGAGACGACTTCGTAGCGCGCGTCGCGTATGTTGTCGCGTTGGTTTTGATCGCCCGTCGGCGCGACCACGCGAATCGCCAACCGGCGTCGCCCGACCGACTCGGGCTCCAATTCAAAACGGATTCCCGTCAGCGTGCCGTCGCTGGCGACTTCAATGGTCTGCGAATCGATCACATCGCCCGGCGGTTTGACCGTGTCACCTGCACCCCGGCTGGATCCATCGTCCAATCCATCAAGCAGTTGCACCTCGACCTCGATCGGCCGTGGTCCACTGGCTTGCAGAACACCCGAAATCGCAAATTTGTCGCCCGGATAAACCCGTCGTGGCGCGTCCAAGTCCACCACACGGACATTGACCGGCGGCGAACTACTGCCCAAACCTACCGGATAAATCGCGACTTCGCTTCGCCGCGCCACTCCAACCGATGCGGTTGCGTCGCTGCCCCCGTTGGCTTGGCCGGCGGTCAACAACACGATACCAGCCAACGTCGATGGGTCGTGGGCCCCGAGCACGCCGCGAACCGCGTCACCAATGCGACTTTGCGCTCCCGACGCTGCCACTTCGTCATCCCAATTCGATACGCGAATGGTCTCCGTTTCAACTTCGGCGTCATCGTTCTCCACATCACTCGGGTCAACCGTTTGGGGCGACGCCACACCCAAAATCTGAGCCAGAGAATCTTGTGTCGCAACGGCGTAGCTGCCGCCCAGCACAATCGTACCGATGATCATCGTGATCGCAGCAGGCATCAGGATCCATCCGACACTTTCAGCACGACCAGCCGCGCCGATCATCAGCGAAGCCAACGATAACAAACCGGCAATCGCAACCAGCAACGCCCCCACTATGGCAATGACCGAAAGGCCGTTCGCTCTATTGTCTGATTCTTCCGAATCCTCCTGCAGATCTCCCGCCGGGATCTCACCACCGCGTGTCTCGAGTAGTCGCGGTTCGTTCTGATCGTCAAATGCATAAACACTGACACGGTGTTCGCTAGAAAGTCGATCTAGCAGATTGGTTTTTCCCAAAATCTCCGCGGTCCGCTCCGCACGACTTTGGGTACTGCCAACAGCCTCAGCCGGCAACGACATACTCTGACTGGTATCGACCAACACCACGACTTCGCTGCTGCGTGTGACCATTCTTTGAGTGCGACGTTGCAGATCAAAAAAGAAAAAGATCAGTGCCACGATTGCCGTGACGCGCAATAGGATTAACGTCCAGCTCACCGGTCTGGCGACTTCGGCCGTATCCCGCCGATAAAATCGTACGCATCCAACCAACAACATGGCCAGCGCCGCGATCAGCAGGGCCCAGATCCACCAGCCTTCCAATGCGGTGGCTCGAGCGAATTCGTAAATGATTTGGCGTTGGCCGCCGGCGGTTGCTGACCCCATCACGCTCTCCTCGGCAAAATCGTGGGAGAAACGTGATAGCTGGCCCAATAGGCAAGAGCTTGTTCGGCGGCCAAGATCAACGCGAGCAAACCGAGCAAGAACAATGTCAGTGTCGAACTGCCCGCCGCACGGTTTTCTTCGCTCCAGACGCTACTGCTGATGAACTTAACATTCAGCGGCAACAAACTCTGTTGAATTTCTGCCGTGCTGGCTCGTTTCAAATCGCCTTCGCCCACTTCGATCACCGACGCGACCGGGACGATTTCGATTCGACCATCCGTCCGAGTCAGCACCCACTCGGAAATCCCAGGGCGTAACAATTCATCCACGTTCGATTCACCGGCGAGCACCATTTCTTGCGGATCAAATTCGACACGTGGAACCGGCGTCTGGCCGAATTCATCCTGTTGGCCGCCACCCGACTGGGCTTGGGGTGTCACCGCGACCACTTCGATCGGCACCCGCGGCGGCTCGGGCGTGGCCGGCAAATAAGCCGCATCGGCGATGTACTGGTCCTCCGGCAACATTCGGATCAGGCGCTGATCGATCGAACGACTGGTCGGTGGTGCCGCACCACTCCACAACGTCGCATTGGTCAATAACAAAAACGGAACGAACGTCGGATCGCTGGGCCAATTCGTCCAGGAGCCATCGATCCCTGCCAACACGGTGACCACACGTCCCCGGCCGACTTCGTGTTGCGTTACCAGTGGTTTGTCATCACGACGTTTCAGGACCGTACGAACACGCGGCCAGTTGGCTTCGCTCTCGCCAGCGGCGGTGCCGCCAGCTGGGGTGTCAGCAACTGCGGTCTCGCCAGTCTCCGTGTTGTCGGGTTGGTTGTCGGCTTCGTTGTCGGGTTCATTGTCGACGGCCTCGAGTGTCCATGTTCGCGTCAATCCCAGCAGCGACCAGGGTGCATCGCCGCCGGCCCGCAGCGGATCCAAAAAAGTATTCGGGTCTCCCAACACCACGTCGCCGGTATCGCGGCGTGTCGCATTGGGCAATTCGACGATTTGTGCCAACGGAGCGGGCAGTAAATGTCGGTCGCGAACCAAGAGGGATTGGTTGTACGAATCTCGCCGCACATCCGCACCCAAGAACCACGCCAACCCGCCGCCGCGTCGCACGTATTGCGCGAGTGTATCGGCTGCGTTTTCGCCGATTTCGGGAATATCGATCAGGTAGATCGCTCGGTAAGGCGCCAGTGTTTCCAGCGTTGCCGATCGCAAGAATGCCGGCGGTTGTTGATCGGGAATCGCGCCGATGCGAACCTGGCTGCCTGGATTCAAAACCGATGTCACGTGATAGGCGCCGCGACTATCGGCATCGCCATCGATCACTAAAACTTTTTCGACATCCGACAGTGGCAGCGTACAGGATCGAATGTTGTCGATTGGCAACGCGTCATCCGGCAAAGCGACTTCGATCGCGTGAGTTCCCTGTTGGGTAACGAAGACTTGAAATGTTTTGGTGATTTCTGCACCCGGGTTGAGCGATTCGATCAACAACGCGGGCAACGATTCGATCTCGCCACTGAACGGGACGTTAGGATTGGCTGACTCCAGTGTGGTTGGGTACCGGATCACGCGGTTCGAGATCGAAATATTCTTGGCCGGTGTTTGCCCGTAATTGTGAATCGTCACGCTGACAACCACTGGCACACCGGCGACCCAAACGTCTTGTAGCGGCGTTAATTCGGTAATGCCAAGATTGGTACCTGGCGTCGTCGCACAATCAATCATGCGAACTTCGACGTCGTCGGTGGAGAGCCCCTGCAGTGCATTGACCAGTCTTTCGGGCGACCCCCAATCACGCTCGCGAAAATCGCTGGCAACGTAAAGGTACTTGGCGTCCGAGGGTGTTGACTGAATCAACTCACTGGCCAGATCCAGCGCGGCCACCAGGTCGGTACGCACCGGTGACGCTTCGGTCGCCATAATACGATTGATCAAACGTGCGTCGGCCGAAATCGTTTGGGCCGACAGATCGGCTGCCGCGTCGCCCGAGTCGCTGCCGCCGCGAACCGCCATCGCTGCGCGACTGGCCCGCATCACGGTCAACTGATGATTGCCATCGTCGCTGGCCAGTCGACGCGTGAGATCTTGTAGCGATTGGAGCGCCCGGCGGTACGCCGCCGAGCCACCGCTGGTGTCGCCCATCGAATAACTGTCATCCAACACGACGACGTGATGAGTCGCTTGGCCGCCCAGGGCCCCCAAAATCCGACCGCCGCCGGTCCAACCGGCCAGCATTGCGACCAGTAACGCAGCAACCGCCAACCGGGACAGCAACAGCAAGAGTTGCCGCAATCGAATCCACTTTTTTTGCTTGCGATAGCTGGCGAGCAAAAAGTCCATGGCGGCCCACCGTTGTCGTCGATGCCGAAGCATGTTGATCAAATGGACCAACAAGGGCACGGCGACAAACAGGAAGCCGGTCAGTAGTGCAGGGTACAGAAACAAGGATCGATCAACAGCAAGTGTGGACGCGGAACGGGTTCACGCGGTCGATGGGTTTAACGTTTAAGATTGGGCAGCATTTGTCGCGACGCCAAGAACTTGGCCAACACGGCGTCAAGTGGTTCACTGGTTCGAACCTGCATGTAGTCGATGGACAACCGACCGCAGGCCCGTTTCGTCTTTGTCAAAAATTCCTCTAGAGCCTCCAAATAGCCATCACGCAGTGCGCGAGGATTGCAGTTCAAAAATTCTTCGGTCTCCAATCCTTCGAATCGAGTGGCACCGCTGAATTCGAAATCGAGTTCATCGTCATGCAGAACGTGGAACAACGCGACATCATGCCCACGTTGCCGCAAGACCCGGAGGCCTTCGAGCAATTGATCCACGCCCAGCAGGTCGGAAATGATCACGACCAACCCGCGGCGTGGAATCGCGTTGGCGACTTCTTTGGCAACCCGCGGCAGATCAGTACGACCA
>JABDKS010000897.1 GCA_013002105.1 Pirellulaceae bacterium
TTTCTCTGGCGTGGCTTCGGGTGTCGCGACGTCATAGTCCGCGGGCAACTCCAGTCCGGGCATATCGTCCAAGCTCATTTCGTCGTCCTCGTCGGTGTCGTCACCGCTGCCAAGCGTCGGCAATTTCAAATCCGGCAGATCGGGCAACGTTGTTCCGCTGGGCAACTCGGGTGGCAGTGACGGGTCGGCGGGTCGGAAATCTTGCTCGGCAAACCAAGCGACAAAGTCTTTCGTTTCAGGACTGGAGAGTTCGTCGATACGTTTCTGCGCTTTTTGAACCATCGCCTTGGACTCGTTCACACTGATGGTGTCGTTGTAGGCCGCAATGGCTTCATCGATTTCGCCCATCGACTCGGCGGCAAGTGCGAGTCCCAGGAATGCGCGTGATCGGAGCAAGCGATCATCGCTCGCTGCCAAAGCTTCTCGGAACGACGACTTCGCTTGCGTCAACAATGTCTCCGCATCGCTGCGGTCGGCGTATAACGATTGAATGCCAGCTTCCAAATCGCGATTGGCGGAATACAGAATTGACCAGCCAGCGGCCGCGGTTTCGGGGTACTTCTCAGCGACTTCTGGATCGGCCATCAGCAACTGCAACGTCGCGTCACTACGATCTCCCGAGACTTTACTGCTGTAGAGTCCCCACGCGATCGCGCCGACAATCAGTGCAAAGACCACAACAGCGATCAGCTTGGAATAGGGTTCGATCGACGTGTTGATCTTGTTCAGCCACACAGCCAATTCGTTGTCGTGCAGTTCTTTTTGTTTGCTCATGGCTGTTCTTTCGGGTGGCCCGTCTTTTTGGTGGCCCGCCACTTGGTCAATGACCAAGTTTGTGAATGGAGGGCTCGGTGAGACTCGATATTTGGCGTCGTGCCAAGTCCAGGAGTATAGAAATGGCAGTTTCAAAGCGTCAATAGAGTTCAATCGCGACGGGGCGATCGGGAACACAAACGTGCGGCCTTTTGCGTGGTTTTCTTGACTCCACCTCGTCCGGTCTACTCGCGATCGTCCTCAGTGGCATACTCCTGCAGTTGCTCGAGCGACGCAAATTCCAGGGCAGAAATATGTGTTGCCTCCAAAACAACTTGTGGCGCAACACCGGCATCGTATGCCTCTTTCCAGCGTGCGGCGCACAAACACCATTGGTCGCCCGGTTGTAGTCCCGGGAACCGATACATCGGATTGGGAGTCGACAAATCGTTGCCGGCTGCCTTACTGAACTCCAAAAACTTTGCCGTCACTCGTGAACAGACGACGTGCAGCCCGGAATCCGATCCACCCGTCTGACAACATCCGTCGCGGTAAAAACCAGTCATCGGGTCCGTGCTGCAGGTCTGCAATTCTTTCCCGAACACATTTTTGCCGGGGACAATTTCGCTCATGGGGACACGACCGTAGAAAGGGGGCACGTTAGGAGGGACCACGGGCACGGAAGGAAGGACCACCGGGGCGAGATCGACAGCGCGGCGACAAGCTTCCTATCTGCATTGGTTCTTGATGCTGAACGATCGAACCGACCCTGGCAACAGGCCCGACTTTTGACCGATCGCGGACACTGACGTGACGGGCGGCTCCATCGGCCTTTTTTGGCTTTCCAGCGGCAGTTTTCGACAAATGACCGATTTTCCACCCGATTCTGCCGCTGACCCAGTCACATTTTGGACCACTCCCCACAGGCAAGGCCTGTTATTGGCTAAGCCGTGGGACGAACCTGACGACACGCAATGATTGCCTATCCGAGCGCGGGGTTAGATGCCCCGCGACTCTTGCCAATGGCTCGTAGAATATAACAATGAACCTCCCGCCGGGCCTCGCCATGGACATGGCAACGATTGATGACTCCTACCAACAACCACGATTCGAACATGGATGCGATCCTCCGAGAACTCACGGATGCACAGCGCACTGCGGTGAAACACATCGACGGCCCGCTTTTGATTCTGGCTGGCCCTGGTAGCGGCAAGACTCGCGTGGTAACTCACCGAATCGCATACATGCTTTCCCAAGGGGTTCAGCCTTGGCAAATCGCAGCATTGACGTTCACCAACAAGGCAGCCGATGAGATGCGATCGCGCGTTCAATCGCTCGCACCCGGCCAAGATGTCTGGATGGGAACCTTCCATCGATACTGCGCGCAACTGTTGCGCCGTTACGCATCCATGGTCGGTTTATCCGAAAACTACTCGATCTACGACACATCCGATTCAAAACAGGCGATGAAACGCGCGATCTTGGCGGCAGGCGTGAGCACTAGTCATACGTCGCCCGAACAGATCGCTGCTTCGATCAGTAAAGCAAAAAATCGGCTGGTGACGCCGGAGATGATGGAGGGCCAAGCTCTTCGACACGGTGACGCGATCTCCGCCCGCGTGTATCCGGTCTACCAACAGCAATTGCTGACCGCCAACGCAGTCGATTTTGACGACTTGTTGTTCCACATCGCCAACTTGCTGCGTGAGACACCGGAAGTCCGCGCGGAATTGGACAACAAATTCAAATACATCATGGTGGACGAATACCAAGACACAAACTTGGCACAGTATGCGATCGTCCGCGCACTTTCGATCAACCATCCCAACCTGGCGGTGACCGGTGACCCGGACCAATCGATCTACGGCTGGCGTGGCGCCGATTTGAACAACATCCTGGACTTTGAAAAGGATTATCCCGACGTCAGCACCGTCCGCTTGGAACAAAACTATCGCAGCACCCCCAATATCCTCCGCGTTGCCGATCAACTAATTCGCCACAATCGACGGCGAAAGCAAAAGGGGCTGTTCACGCAGAACGACGAAGGCGAACAAGTCATCTTGCGGATGTTCGAGGACGGCTATCAAGAAGCCGATAGCATCGCTGCGGAAATCGCCAACGCGATGGCGGCCGAAGGCCTGAGGCCGCGTGACTTTGCCGTCTTTGTCCGGATGAATGCGCTCACCCGCTCGCTCGAACACGCTCTGCGAAACAGTGCCATTCCTTATCAGATCATCAACGGGCTTGCGTTCTATCAACGCAAGGAAATCAAGGATCTGTTGGCTTACTTACATCTGATCAACAATCCCAACCACGACGTCGCATTGACCCGGGTGATCAACACACCGACGCGTGGAATCGGGGCCAAGACCATCGAACGCATCCGCGCGTTTGCCGATGCCAATCGTATCCCGATGCTCGAAGCCGCACGTCGCGCGAGCGAGATCGATGAACTGGCTAAACGCGCCAAGACGATGATCGCAAAATTCATCACGGTCTACGATCGCTTGAGCATCAAGGCGACCGCGCCGCTGGAAGACCTGCTGCGGTATCTGGTCGAAGAAACACAGTACGAGGAATATCTCCAGCGCACCGCGGTCGAACAGCAAGACAGCAATCCGATGGCCAACGTTGACGAACTGATCTCCGCCGCCGTTGAATTCGATCGACAGCATCCCGACGATGGGTCGCTCGAGGCATTTCTGGAACAAGTCGCATTGGTTTCCGATACCGATGCGTTCGAGGATTCGACCGACCGCGTTACTTTGATGACCTTGCACGCAGCCAAGGGACTCGAATTCCCACGCGTATTCGTGATAGGTGTCGAAGACGATTTGTTGCCGCACGCAAGGTCCAAGGAAACTGACGCCGAATTTGAGGAAGAACGCCGATTGTTGTTTGTGGGAATCACGCGCGCCAAAGAGTGGTTGCAACTGAGTTGCTGTAAACGACGCTCGGTGCGCGGCGACGTTCGTCCTGTGATTCCAAGTCCGTTTCTGAACGAACTGCCAATTGACGAGATGCGTCGCGTCGAAAGCACCGTCCAACGTGACTGGTTCGACGAAGACGACGATCTGGACCAGAGTTATCCGGATTCCTGGGATCTGCCCGACGCATCGGACGACGCTGTACACGAAGCGGCTCCGTCAATGAATGAAGATGAAGAGGTTTGCCAACTGCCGCACGAAGAGCGCGCGGCGATCGACGAGAAAGCAAAAGCAGCATCTGCCTTGAAATCTGAGATCAAGACCGCGGCTGACATGCTGTCAGCAGGCAAGACGCCGGTGATGGCGTACCGCGAAGGAGCGGTTGTGCGCCATGCCAAATATGGCGAAGGCCTGATCATCTCCGTTTCCGGTCGCGGCCCCAAACGGATGGCAAAAGTTTCGTTTGCCGACGGCGAGCATAGCTTTCGCGTGGCGTTTGCACCGTTGGAAGTCGTCCAGTAACGCGGTCGCCGCGTCTGGATCAGTGCGTCGCGATTTCTAGTTTCGATGCCGATGGCGACAACAATCCCACCGACTCAGCACGACGCGAAAGCTCCGCCAACGCACCGGCGCCGACTTCGCCCAACTCGCGGGTCCAGTCGTTGACGTACAGCTCGACATGCTGCATCAACACGTCGTCGTCAAATTCTTGTGCATGCCGGCGCATCGATTCCAACGCGGCATCGGGATTGGCCAATGCAAATTCCAGCGAATCCCGGACGACTTGCTGAACTTTCGCAATCCGCTGCGGGCCCAGGTTTCGCAATGCAACCAAGCCTCCCAGCGGCAACGGGCAACCGGTCGATTCTTCCCATAGCGTGCCCAAATCAGCGATCAGTGCCAGCCCTTGATCTCGCCATGTAAATCGACCTTCGTGAATACAGACGCCAAAATCGGCATCGCGATGCTGCAACATGGGCATGATATCGGAAAAAATCACATGTTGGACCTTCGTCGTGTTGGGATAGAACAATGCGAACAGCAGCGCCGCGGTGGTGTGTGCACCGGGACAGAGCGTCAACTGTTGCGCGTCTTGCGGTTGGGTATCACTTTGGGCAGCCAACAGCAGAGGACCGACGCCAAAACCGAGTGCTGATCCGCTTGGTAGCACCACCGTTTTGTCGGCTAACAATAAGGCGGCATGAAAACTGGCTTTCGCGACATCAAATTGCCCAGCGAAAAGCCTATTGTTGAGCTGTTGGATATCCAGCAATTCAATTTGAAAGTCGAGTCCCCGCCAATCGACCAAACGATTCATCAGCGCGTGAAATGTAAACGTATCGTTGGGACAAGTCGAAATTCCCAATCGGATTGGCTCAGCCATCGCACGCTCCCAACACGTCGGTCACGATCAGCGCGGCCACCGCGTCCAATGCCGATTCAACTTGCCAATTCCTTGAATCTCGATCACCTGCTCGATTGGAAATGCCACGTACAATCGATACGGGCACACCAGCGACACGGCAACTCAGTGCGACGGCAAATCCTTCCATGTCCTCGGCCGCCGCGGCGGGATACATCGCGTGTCGCTGCGCAGCCTCGGCAACGTCGCCCGAAGCGGAACATCCGGTCAACAAACAAGGGTTGTCTTTGCCGCCGGAAAGTTCGATCGACTCTCCAATCGCATCGACACTTTCTGACTCAGCCACCATCGGCCACCCCATCTG
>JABDKS010000914.1 GCA_013002105.1 Pirellulaceae bacterium
GTTGGATTGTTATTGGAGGCGTTCGGATCCGACTTGTTGCCGCAACCGGCATAGATGGTTGTGGTCGCGATCAGCAACACGAGCATGAGAACTCGGTGGTCGATTTGTCCGTATCGTGGCATACTGGATTAGAAGAATGAGTGAGAAGAAGAATGGTAGAGAAAACGGACAGCAAAGAGCCGCGTCAATTGTCCAATACGATTTGACCAGTTCCGTTGGTTTCCGTTCCACGCATCAAAGATAGGTTCTATCATACCGAAGTCCGAACGGTGGACGATGGACGATGCTGTGATCGGGCCTGGTCGACTCGCTCCCGCCCAAAACGGACCGCACAGTCGTGGCGGCAGCAACGAAAAAGTCCTCGTTTTTCACTTCCAATGTAGACGCGATGCCCTTTCGAACCCATCCTGATCAGCCGAACCCACGATCGCCAAATTGCCGCACCGTGTTGGCGATTGGATTGACGGTGTTGATGGTGCTCGGCGTTGTCGGTTGCGGCAGCGGAAATCCAACCAAGGTTCCGGTGGCAGTGGGTGCAAACGACCCGGTGCAGGAAATGCGATACCGAGTGTTGCAGGGAAAATACAAAGAGGCGTGGAGTTTGGCGGATGCCGCGTTGGACAGTGCGGGCGACGATCCAGAGACATTGGCAATGGTCGCCGAAGTGGCCCATGCCAACGAGGAGCCCGAGCGTTCGGCCGAGTTGCTGGCCAAGGCGTGTGCGTTGGAGTCCTACGTCAACGAAGAACGGGTACGGCAGGCGATGGTCGCCATGATCGGCGTGGGCCGACTGCACGATGGGATGGGCGTGTTGAAAGCGGCGATTGCCAAGCAACCCGATCAGTTCGAGACGCGGCGATGGCTGTTCGATTTTTACATGGGCACGGAGGATCGTCCCAAAGGTGTGCCGCTCGGGAAGCAATTGGTTCGAGATCGAAAGTTTGATTTGGAATTGCTGATGGCGCTCAGCAATACCGAAACACGGACGATGGATCCGACTCCACTACAAAAGATGGTGGAGCTAAATCCGGCCGACAAACGACCTTTGATTGGCCAAGCGAAGACGTTGTTTGACCGGAATGAGATCGATGCGGCGATCGAAATTTTGCGGGAGATCGTCGATGGATACCCGGAATTCTTGCCCGCGCAGGCGTTGCTTCGTTTTGCGTACGCGGCAACGGACCGATTCGACAAGTTAGAAACGTTGAATGAAACCTCGCCCGACGGCATTACGGATTATCCGATGTATTGGCTGTCGTTGGGGGATTGGGCGCGTTCCCGCGGTGATCAGGCCGAGGCAGCACGGGCGTATTGGGAAGCGACACGGCGGGATCCCGATATGGCTGAACCTTGGCTGAAATTAAACACCGCTATCGAACAGTTGCCAAACCACGGCGGTCTGTCCAAAGTCAGTCGTGACGCGATCGCGCAACGCGCATCGGTGTTAACTCGTTTTTACCAGCAAAAGTATCGCTTCGAGCGCAGCGGGAAGGTCTCCCGTGAGATCGCCGCGGAGATCGCGAAGTCGCTGGCCGAACTGGGACGTTTATGGGAAGCAGAAGCGTGGACGGCTGTCGCGATGGGATTACCCGAAGATGACGCAATCGATCTGGCCGCGATTCGCGGATCGATTGTCGCCAAGTTGGGCAACGAGACGCCGTGGCAGATCACCGCCGATGCGCCCGAATTCGCGGTCGACTTATCGCGGTTGGGGGGCGAGCAGATTGCATCGGCGTCGGACCCAGCGTCGATGAAGTCCGATCCGACCAACGTCGACGATGATGGTGCTGCTGTCGTCGAATATGTCTTAACCGACGAAGCGGTGTCGCGCGGTTTGTCGTTTTTTGGCCGCACGGCCGACGACTTGCAAGAACCGGGCATCCAACTGCATCAAACGTTGGGCTGCGGTGGAGGAACGATCGATTACGACCTGGACGGTTGGAGTGATCTGTATCTAATCACGGCTGGAGGCACGCCGCCCAATTTCGATTCGCCACCCAATGCGTTGATGCGAAATATCGATGGGAACTTCCGTGATGCGACCAACCAGTCGAAAACGGGTGATCGAGGATTTGGTCAAGGCGTTGTGGTGGGCGACATCAACGAAGACGGCTTTCCTGATTTGGTCGCGCTGAATTATGGCCGCAACCGAATATTCATTAACAACGGCGACGGCAGCTTTACCGATGGTACCGATCAATGGTTTGCCGCCGACGTCGGCAATGGTTGGTCGACCAGCGGTGCCATCGCAGATATCGATGGCGACCAGATCGCCGATTTGGTCGTGGTCAATTATTGCGAAGGGCTCGATCCGATCACGAGGACCTGTCCGACGCAAGGTCAGAAAGTCGATCGGTCGTGTTCGCCGATGATCTTCAAAGGCGAAGCCGATTTGTTTCTTCGCGGCAGCGGCGATGGTCGGTTGATCGACCAGACCACGCTTTGGAACGCAAACCCCAGTGTGCTAGGTCGTGGTCTGGGCATCATCGTCGGTGATTTAGATCGGCAAAATGGCATCGACGTCTACGTCGCCAACGACATGACCAACAATCACTATTGGTCGATTCGGACCGGTGAGGTGACCGAAGCGGTTGAGTCGGCGATGCTGCGTGGTGTTGGGTGTGACGACCGTTCGCTGGCCCAAGGTTCGATGGGAATCGCGGCGGGTGATTTGGACCAGGATGGCGACTTGGATTTGTATGTCACCAATTTTGGTGATGAATACAACAGCTACTACGAGCAGCGCGACGCAGGACTTTGGGAAGACGTCACCAAACGCCGTGAACTCAGCACGCCGACACTACCCTGGGTCGGATTTGGTAGCGAGGCGATCGATTTGGACAATGACGGCAATTTGGAATTGGTCGTCACCAACGGGCACGTCGATATGTTCGAGCGTGATGGCAAAAAGAGCGTGTACGAACAGCCGATGCAGGTTTTTCGTCGGCTTCGCGGTGGGCTGTATCAATCAGTCGGTGATCAAATGTCGGGCGATTATATGACCCAACCTCACGTCGGCCGAGCGCTATGGACGATCGATGCCAATCGCGATGGAAAAGGGGACCTGGTCGTGTCCCACCAAACCGAGCCGGTGTCGCTGTTGATGAATCAAACAGCTGGAACGACCAACTGGGTGTCGTTGAAATTGATAGGTACCACCAGCAGTCGCGACGCGGTGGGGGCGACGGTTCGTTTGTCGGCCGGTGATCAACAATGGACCAAGTCGCAGCTCAGCGGCGATGGCTACCTCTGTAGCAATGAACGCCGAATGCACTTTGGGCTGCCTGCGGGGACACAGTCGTGGGAAGCGGCCGTGACTTGGCCCGATGGCAAATCCGAGACGTTCGGGGGCACAACCACCAGGTCCGCGTGGTCGTTGACTCAAGGTGAGTCGAAGGCTTTCTTAACGCAGTAGCTGGCGGACACCGCGCTGCGCACACCGTCGCGCCCGTTTGTGGGTGCGCGTCCGACGTTGAGTCATAACGCGACTTGAATCGTCAACGGTGAAACCGTAAGACATCCCAGCCCAGGGCAACGCCGTTTGAAGTTGCGCTTTTCTTACGGCATTGAGGTTTGATCCGGTTAACCGTTGTGTATCAGCAAATTTGCCTAACGTTTCAAGATTGATGTTGCATGACGTTGAATCCAGCCACGAAGTGGCGACAGACGATAGCCCCAGGCGTCAGCCTGGGGTTGACTGGACCCAACCTGCCTCGTTTTCTCCCGCCCGAATCGCCGCCACAGGCGGCGATTCGGGCGGGAGAAAACGAAATGCGTGCGTTGTCGATTGGATCCCCGGGCTGACGCCCGGGGCTACAATCTGTCGCTGCTCCGCAGCTGGCGTTCCCATTATGTTTATCTCACTTTTTAAGTGCGCAACTTTAAAAGCAACGCCCTGGGTCGTCTGGCCGATTCAAGTTGCTCCCCGGCGGAGAAGTCGGGAGACGGTGTTACCAGAATCTCAACGCGTGTACCTGGGCTGTGATGTGCCGCTCTTCCCGGGCCGACTACGACGGTGAGTCAACGAGAATTTCCGCGACCTGCGAAAGAGGAAGGTGCAAGTTGCGTAGACGGCGAATGCCGGAGGTGGCTTCGTGCAATGGTGCGCGCACGTGGGAAACCCTCAGGCTGGACCAGTCGTCGAATCCGTTTTCAGCGACGACCAGTGGCATCGCTTGTTGACCCCCGCGACATGTGTCGGACCCCCGTGTGGGTGTTGACTTGAACGCGAAAAACCTTTCGCCAAATTTTCTGACTTTCGATGAGAACTTCGATACCGACGCCCTGTTTAAATTCCTTGCCTGGACATTCACCAGCGCCTGGACAACTACCAGCCTTCGAATCATTTCAACATCGTAAAGGTTTGTGTCGTTATGAAATCGTTTCGACTTCGACCCCGTGGTTTCACATTGGTGGAGCTACTCGTGGTGATTGCCATCATTGGCATTCTGATTGGACTGCTCTTGCCGGCGGTGCAAGCAGCGCGTGAAGCGGCTCGGCGGATGAGCTGTAGCAACAATTTCAAGCAAATTGGTTTGGCCGTTCACAACTACCACAGTGCATTTAAGCGGACGCCCAAACACGGAACAGGTACCGACATCGGGCTGTTCAGTGGCAAGCCCGGGTTTAATCCCAACACCACCGAAGACTGGTGGAGCACACGGACGACCAACAACTCGTGGCGACTGAGTGCCTTGGTTGGTTTGACCCCGTTCATCGAACAACAGGGCATCTGGGACCAAATCGCCAACCCTTTGGATGTCGACCAAGACGGCACCATCGACTACGTCAAAAATGGCCCGACACCGAACGTGGCTCAGTACACGCCGTGGGCGACTGAGA